>CAZLBQ010000320.1:0-7575 GCA_964557745.1 uncultured Anaerolineales bacterium | reverse complement strand
CAACGCGCCTGGAACAGGTAGTTCCCGGCTGGGAGATCGACGGTGCGCGTCCAGCGCGCCGAGAAGCCATCGGCGGGCAGGCCCGGCGCGGGCGGTTGGTCGACCCAGTTGAAGTTGAGGTCGGGGTCATCACGCACCAGGGTCGGCGCGCCGGCCAGGGTCGGGTTGGCGTAGAGTTCGCCGCGCCAGCCGGTGAAGGTGACGGGAGCGGCGGTAGGCGTCGGCACGGCGGGCGCGTTCGGGTTCGGGCGGCTCAGGACGCTCATGCGCTGGGCGATGATGACGCCCTGCCCATTGTCCACGCCCTGGGCATCGACGACGCTGCCGACGGTGATAGCGTTGAAGTCAAACGGCTGGTTGTTAGCGTCGACAATGGGCAGCGCGGGCGGGACATACGTCCGTACCGCCAGGCTGCTGGTCAGGGCGACGGCCAGGACGCGGTTGGCGGCGTCGATGCTCTGCACCGGCCCGAGCAGGCGGCGGGCGCGGGCAACGCCGGACGTGTCAGGGGCGGTGATGAGAATGCCGACGTCGCCGACGTTGACGTTGGGCGCCGGGCCGGTCGGGGTGGGCGGCGCGGGTGTCGGCGAGGCCAGGACAATGACGAGCGGCGGGACGACCGTGGGCGTGACCGCGACCGGCGTCGCAGTAGGCGTCGCCGGAACGACCACGACGACGGCGGGTGTCTGGGTCACAGCGAGCGCCGCCACGCGCGGCGCGAGGGTGAGGGGTTGGCTCGCAATCGCCGCGCCATCTGAAGTAAAGGCCACGACATTGACCAGGGGGGCGCCTTGCCAGGGTGGCGCGTCCGGCACCGGGAACGACACGCCCCACTGATCGGTGTTGGTCGTCACGGTGGCGTAGACTGTCGCCGCCGTCGGCTGGCTGCCGGGCAGGGCTAGGCCGATATTGACCTGGCGGTCGCGCGGCCAGCCGGCGCCGTTGACCGTAACCTGGCTTCCCAGGCTGACCGTCTGGGGACTGACCAGGATTTGCGGCGCAGGGCGCATGGAGAGCCAGATGCCCCAGCCCAGCAGCCCTAAGATCACCACCGCCAGCCCGGCCAGCGCCAGCCAGCGGGCCGGCGTGGAAGGGCGGCGCGGCGTCTGACGCCACACCTCAACTGTCTCGCTCGTCTCGCTCGTCGCCCGTGGTGGCGGTACATTGCGATCCATATGCGCTTGGCCTCCTCGTCCTCGCTCGGTTGTTGCAAGTCTCAGGCCAAGACGTATAATCCCTTCGCTCAACTTTTCCCACCAGGAGCCTGCCATGTCAGAGACTGCGTTGCCCGTGCCCGGCGTCGTCGATATGCACTTCGACCTGCTCATGGACCTGTACGAGAAGCGTCGCCAGCCCCTCGGCATCCTGGACCGCGACTTCGGGGAGGACATGCGGCGCGGCGGGATCGGCGTCGTCGGGGCCGCCATCTACCTTCTGGACAGTTACCTCCCCGACCAGGCCTTGCGCGTGTCGCTGGACATGGTCAGCCGCCTGCTGGCCGAACTGGACGTCACCGACCACTTCGCGCTGTGCCGCAGCTATACCGACATCGTCCGCGCCCGCGCGGCGGGCCAGGTTGCGCTGATCCTGACCATGGAGGGCGTCGAGCCGCTAGGCAACGACCTGGCCCTGCTGCGCGTCTTCTACGAGTTAGGGCTGCGTCAACTCGGCCTGACCCACGCCCGCCGCAACTACGCCTGCGACGGAGCGGTCTTCGCCCCCAGCGGCTCGTCCAAGCAGGGCCTGACCCCGTTTGGCCGTGCGGTAGTCCAGGAGTGCGAGCGGCTCGGCATCGTCATCGACCTGGCCCACATCAACCCGGCCGGCTTCGAGGACGTTCTAGCCCTGACGACGCGGCCCGTCATCATCTCCCACACCAACGCCCGCCGCTACTACGACATCGAGCGCAACAGCAGCGACGAGCAGGTCCGGGCGGTCGCGGCGCGGGGTGGGGTCGTGGGCGTCAACGCCACGCTGGTCAGCCGCGAGCCGGACGGCGCGACCCTCGACCGCTTCGTGGACCACATCGCGCACTTCGTCGACCTGGTCGGCGTCGACGGCGTCGGCATCGGCTTCGACTTCTTCAAGTCGGTGCAGGAGGCGCTGCCGCCCGCCGAGAAGGCGCACATCGCGGCCAGCCTGAGCGACGTCTCCGTCATCCCCGACCTGTCGTTCCACGCTGATGCGCCCAACGTGACGGTTAAGCTGCGCGAACGCGGCTTCGCCGACGCCGACGTCGCCAAGATCATGTATGGTAATTGGCTGCGCCTGTTCGAGACGCTCCTGTAGAGATTGACGGCCCAAATGCTTGACGCGCCTTGCTTCTTCGTGCTATACTGGCTCTACTGTTGCTAGGTATTGCTCACTCTAGTAGCGCCGACCTGAGTCGGCCGGCTCAAGTCGGCGCTACTGTGTTACTATCCCCTGTAGCGCCGACTTCAGGTGGCGCTGACCATTGTGAGAGGGAACTGCGTGCTATCCTGGCGTCGTGTCGCGTCCATCAGCCTCGTCCTCGCCTTTGCCGTGTTGCTTGCGGCGGGCGAGTTCCTGTTCAATCGCCCCCGTGTCGAGGCGCCGCTGGCGCGGGAGACGCGCGACGTCGAGCCGGCCGCCTCGCAGTTGGCCGCGCGCGTTGACCTGACCTTCGACCCGGAGGTCGAGGGCGGCCCGATCGTCCACCACCTCAGCGCGGGCGACCTGGCGAGCCTGCCGCCCATCATGGTCCAGCACCAGGGCGATACCCTGTTCCGCGCCATGTTCACGCGGCGTCGCGGCGCGGATAGCCCCCCGCTCCAGGCCGCCGTGTCGCCCAGCCTGCCCCGCCTGAGCGGACCCGAGAGCCAGTCGTGTAGCAGTTGCCACAGCCAGGTGACGACGGTCGACGGCCTGTTGCTCCACGTGCCGGGCGGCGCAGGCGACAACGCCACCAATACCTTCCACCAGGCGGGCGTGCCCAGCGACGGCGTGCGCGTCAATATCCGCAACACCCGCGCCGTCTACGGCAGTGGCCTCAAGCAGCGGCTCGCTGAGGAGATGACCGCGGACCTGGCGGCGCTAGTCGCCGAGGCGCGGGCGACGGCGACCAGCAGTGGCGCAGCCCAAGCCGTCGCTCTGACGACGAAGGGGGTGAGCTTCGGCGCGCTCAGCGTCTCGCCGGACGGCAGCCTGGACACTAGCGCCGTCGTGGGCCTCGACGCCGATCTGGTCGTCAAGCCCTTCTCGGCCAAGGGGACCGTCGCCACGCTGCGCGAGTTTACCGAGGACGCCGCCGCGCGCCACCTTGGGCTGCCAACTGTCGCTACTGAGGAGAACACCGACGGCGCGCTGACGAGCGCCGACGTCGTCGCGCTGGTGCTGTGGCAGGCCAACCGCCCGACGCCGCGCCAGACCCTCCCGCCCGACACCGCCCGCGCCGACTTCGCCCGCCGCGGCCAGGCCCTGTTTGGGCAGGTCGGCTGCGCGACCTGCCACGTCCCCGACCTTCCCCTCAGCAACGCCCGCCTGGACGTCGCTCCGCCCGACAGTCCGCGCCGCCTGTGGGTGGACCTGGCTGCGCTCGGTCCACGTGTAGCCACAGACGGACCGCTGCCCGTAGCGCTGTACTCCGATCTCAAGCGTCACGACCTGGGGCCAGACCTGGCCGAGCCACTGCCCCAGGCCGGCGTCGCCCCGGAGCAGTTCCTCACCGCGCCGCTGTGGGGCGTCGCCAGCACCGGTCCCTGGCTCCACGATGGGCGTGCTACGACGCTGAGCGAGGCCATCGCCTGGCACAGCGGCGAAGCCGAAGCGGCGCGCACCGCCTTTGCCGCCCTCCCCCGCGCCGACCAGCGCGCCCTCATCGAATTCCTGCGTACCCTGGTGATCGAGCCGTATCCGACTGACTTGCCGCGTCCCTAGGAGGTCTCTTTCATGTCATTCTCGCTGCCGTCCGTTCGCGTTCGCCTGGCCCTGGCTGCCCTGGCTCTCGTGCTGGCCCTCGGCTTCCTGCCCGCCTCTGTCGTCGCCGAGCCGCTGCTTGGCCCCGGCTGCTCGTACACCGTGCGGCCCGGCGACACGCTCTACGGCATCGCCTACCGCTATGGCGTCACAGTGCGCGACATCGTCGTCGCCAATGGCATCCTCAACGCCAACTACATCTGGTCGGGCAAGCGGTTGACCATCCCGCGCTGCGGGGTGAGCGGCGGTAGCGCGGCGTCTGCGCCCGCGCCGGCCGCGCCAGCGAAGCCCGCCGCGCCCATCCTGGCCGCCCCCGCCTCCCCGCCGGCCGGCTGCTTCGTCTGCACCATCTCAGCGGGCCAGAGTATCGCCTGGCTGGCCGACGACTACGGCTCCACCATCGACGACATCATGCGCCGCAACGGGCTGACGTCGAGCATCGTCTACCCCGGCCAGCGTCTCATCGTCTGTCCTCGGCAATAGCTTTGGCCTGTGCTCGCGAACACCGTGAGGGGTCTCCTCGGGTAACGCCGGCGGAGGAGACCCCTCGTTGCCCTCCGCCTGACCCGCCACCCCGCTCTCGCCTGTGCTGTCTCGTCTCTGCTTCCCCATGATCGCCTGCTGTGAATTCGCCTCACCCCTCGAACCGCCGTATAATAGCTGGCAAAGCCATTGCAATGCATATCCATTCAGGAGAGGCTTATGGCCCGCCAGATCGTCCTGTATGTGCGGAGCGAGGGGTGCGGTCACGTCCGTCGCACGCGTCGCGACCTGACCGAGTGGAATATCCCCTTCCGCGAAGTAAACATCGATGACAATGAGGCTGTGGCTCACCGGCTGGAAGAGTGGACAGGCTTCCGCCCGGTGCCGACAGTCGTCGTGGCCAACGAGGGCAGCGACCTGCCCCACGAGGAGCCGGCGGGCCTGACGCCGGGCCAGTCGCCGCGCAACGTCGACCGCGGCTCCATCATCAGCGAGCCGAACACCGCCAACCTGGCCGTCTTCCTGGAGCACAACGGCTTCATTCCCGTCGATCTCTATCGCATGGGCTCGTTCCTGCGGGGCTAGCGCGTGCAGACCCTCGTCACAGGCGCGACCGGCATGATTGGCGGGGCGATTGTCGATGCCCTGCGGGCGCGCGGCCACGTCGTGCGCGCCCTGGTCCGCCCGACGTCACAGGTCGAGCCGCTGCTGGTTAAGGGCGTTGCCCTGGTCATGGGCGACCTCAACGACGATGAGGCGCTGCGCCAGGCGGTCCAGGGCGTCGACGCCGTCTTCCACGCGGCGGCGCTGCTTGGCTTTCGGACCACCGACGCGGCGCTCATGGATGTCAACGTCGGCGGCACGCAGCGGCTGCTCAGGGCCGCGCAGGCGGCGTCCGTCGGGCGCTTCGTCCACATCAGTTCCGTGGCGGTATACGGTCCGCACGAGCCGCCCATCCGCGAGGACACGCCGCCGACGCCCAACAACGCCTATGGCCGCTCGAAGCTGGCCGCCGAAGAGGCCGTGTGGCGAGCCTCGGCAGCGGGTCTGCCTGTTGCCATTCTCCGCCCGTGCATCGTCTACGGTCCGGGCGACCGCTACTTTACCCCCATCCTGACCCAGTTGATGCGCCTGCCCGCGCTGCCCCTGCCCGAAGGCGGCGACACCCTCATCGAGCTTGTCTACGCGTCGGATGTCGCCGAGGCGGCTCTGCTAGCCGCTACGCGGGTTGCGGCCGTCGGCCAGGCCTACAATATCACCGACGGTCGCCCGACGACGTTCCGCGACGTGGTTGAGACGTATGCCCTGCTCACCGGCAATGCGCCGCGCCTCGTCAGCCTGGATGTTGACCGGCTGGTCCAGCTGGCGGGCGTAGTGCGCGAGGCCGTCGCGCCCGTCGCGCCGCGCCTGGCCCACCTCTTGCAAGAAGAGACATTGGACAACCTGCGCCACGACATTCACTACGATACTGGCAAGGCGCAGCGTCAACTTGGCTACGCGCCGCAAGTAGGTCTCTACGAGGGGCTGCGGCGCGCCCTCGACACCTACGACCCCAAGCTGCTCTCTCGTCGCAGCCATCCGAACCTGCCGCTCATTGTCGGCGGGACGGCGGTGTTGGGGGGCTTGGTGGGCGCGGCCCTGTTGCGCCGCGCTCTGCGGCGGGGACGGGACGAGAGGGTGCAGCGGTTCTGACAATGAAGTGGGTAGCTTCGCCTAACCCGGACGACTGTCACCCCGAACGGAGTGAGGGGTCTGCTCTGGCGGGGCTGGCCGAGTAGATGCCGAGCGCAGCGAGGCATGACCGCCAACTCAAGTCGGCGCTACGGTGTTACCCGACGCGCTCGTCGTCCTGCCGTGCCGAGCAACTCATCCGCCCAGGCGGCGTCGGCGGGGGGTAGTGGTGGGTCGGGGTCGCGCTCATAGTCCAGGCGCAGATCGTAGCCAGCGCGGTCGTAGAGGGCATGGAGGATTTCGTTCAGGACAACCTCCGGCTCGTCGTCGCCCGGTTGGAGGGGGAGGCGGAAGGCGGGGATGGGCTGGCGAACGGTGAAGGGGAGCAGGTCGGCCAGAGGGCGACGCTCAGCGCGGCTGACGACGATGCGGTAGTCGCTGGTTCCGTCATGACCGAGCATGGGCATCGGCACGCCGACCCGCAGCAAGTCGATTTCGACCAGGTGCGTCTGCGTGCCGAGCAGGGTGAGGCGTTTCTGCTCGTACTGCCAACGGCCCTCACCTGGCAGCTTATTCGTCGGCGACAGGACGTCCAGCACCGTGACCACGCGGTCGTCGGCTACGTCGCGGATCTCCAGGTAAACCTCGCGCACCTCGTCAGGCATGGGCAGCTCGAACGAAGGTCGCCCTACTTGTCCAACAGGGTGGTCTCTTCTATAATTGTTATGTGATAGTCACGTCGTCGGCTGCTCAGGCAGGCCACGAAAGATTGCCCGTGTGAGAGTCGTCAAAGTGGGCAGCGAAGGGGCGCAACGCGCGCCCTGTGTCACTTGGGGAGAACTAGAGTTATGAAGCGGAAGCCAACCAATGGTGGGGGGGGAACTCCCGTGAGTAAGTGGTTCAAGAGCGGCACGATTTACCTGCTGCTCCTGGCCGCGTTTCTGATTATCCTGTTCCGCGCCTCGGCGGGCGTCACTACCCGCACCCAGCGCATGGACATTTCGACCCTCGCCCAGGAGGTCAAGGCCGGCCACGTGACCTCCATCCAGGTCAGCCAGGATGGCGCGAACCTGCGCATCACCCGCAACGACCAGCCGGGCGAGTTCGTGAGCAACAAAGAGCCGAACGCCAGCATGGGCGAGGTGCTGACGTCGCTAGGCGTCACGCCCGACCAGATCGCCAACGTCAAGATTGATATTGTGTCGCCGAGCTTCTGGTCCAACTGGGGCAACATCCTGGCCTCACTGCTGCCGGTGCTGCTCTTTGGCGGCTTTATCTTCTTTATGTTCCGCCAGGCGCAGGGCGGGACGAACCAGGCCCTCAGCTTTGGCAAGAGTCGGGCGCGCATGTTCAGCGGCGACAAGCCGACCGTCACCTTCGCCGACGTGGCCGGCGTCGACGAGGCCAAGCACGAACTGGCCGAGGTCGTCGAGTTCCTCAAGGAACCTGAGAAGTTCATCGCTCTCGGCGCCCGCATCCCCAAGG
>CAZLBQ010000319.1:0-7585 GCA_964557745.1 uncultured Anaerolineales bacterium | reverse complement strand
CTAACCGGAGCTGGATATTCCACGTAACTTATAGGATGACTTCCTCGCGGCGGTCCGCCGCGAAGTCAATATCGATATCGGGCATCGTCCGCGTGTCCTCCGACAGGAAGCGGTCGAACAGCAGCCCGAACCGCAGCGGGTCCACCGGCGTGATGTCGAGCAGATACGCCACCAGCGAGTTCGCCGCCGACCCCCGCCCCTGGTAGCGGATACCCCGCGCCTGGGCGAAGCGCACCACATCCCACACCATCAGGAAGTAGCCCGCCAACCCCGTCCGCTCGATGACATCCAGCTCCCGCGCCAACTGGTGGCTGGCCTGGGGCGAGACCGGCGCCAGCTTACGCGTCAGGCCCGCCTGACACAGGCCGTAGAGATAGCTGAACGGCGTCTCCCCCGCCGGGACGGGGAACACCGGCAGCCGCTGCCCGCTGAAGTCGAGGCTGACCTGGCAGCGCTCGGCGATGCGTTGCGTGTTGGCGATAGCGTGGGGATGCGCCGCGAAGAGCCGCGCCATCTCGGCCGGCGACTTGAGGTAGCACTCGTTATTGGGCCGCAGCCACCCCTGAGCGTGCGCCTCGTCCAGGGTGGTCAGATGCCGGATGCACGTCAGCACGTCCTGGAGCCGTTGCCCGTCGGGCGTCGCGTAGTGGACATTGTTGGTGGCGACGACCTCGACCCCCAGCCGCGCCGCCAGGCTCGTCAGCCCTTTGACCAGCATCGTCTCATCCGCCAGCAGATGGCGTTGCAGCTCGATGAAGAAGTGCTCCGCGCCGAAGATATCAGACAGGCGCCGGGCGGCTCTTTCCGTCTCAGAGAGGTTCCCCGCCGCCAGCGGCCCCGCCACCGCCCCCGCCCGGCACCCCGATAGCGCGATGAGGCCCGTCGTGTGCCGGTGGAGCGCCTCCCACCCGAGGCGAGGCAGCGTCTTGCCGGGCCAGGCCTCTGATGCAGAGGGGGGGACATGCGCTAGGGACAGCAGGCGGGAGAGGTTGGCGTAGCCCTGTTGCGTCTCCGCCAGCAGCGTCAGGTGACGCCCATCCTGCAGCGTGACCTCGGCCCCAACGATGGGCCGCAGCCCCGCCGCTCGCGCTGCCTGCCAGAACCGCACCGCCCCATATAGCCCATCGTGGTCGGTCAGCCCCAGCGCCGTCATCCCGAGCTGCGCCGCCCGCTCGACTAAGGCTTCAGGGGACGAGGCGCCATCGAGGAGGCTGAAGTAACTGTGGGCGTGAAGCTCGACGTACACGTCAGGCGTAGCGGCGGATCAGCGACCACTGCTGCGTGTCGAGGTCGTGGGCGATGAGGCACAGCAACTTGCTCGTCGTCGCCACCTTGATGTACTCGCGCCAGGCGTAGTCCTCGGCCTTCCACCACTCCTCGCTGACCCGCCAGCGGTTGCAGATCTCCGCAATGACATACCCCCGCCCCTGCCAAACAAAAGCCCTGGGCCGCCCCGCCTCGTCGCACTCGACGCGGATCGGCTCCCCCTCGACCCACAGCCGCCCCGTCACGACGCCACCGCCCGCCACACCGTCCGCTTCTCCACCCGCCGCGCCGTCGGCTGCTGGACCCGCGCTTGCAATATCCGCTCGGCGCCGTGCCTCATTTGAAAACTCTTGAGCCACGCGTCGTTCTCTTGGCTATCCCCGGTCGTCGGAAAGAGGCTCATCTGCTCCGCCCATGTGTCCTGGATTTCGCTCAGCGTCAGCGTCAGGCCGACGACCGCCCCCTCCCACGCCTGCCCTTGCCAGCGGTCGGCCAAGAGTTGCAGCAGCCGCCGCCGTTCCGCCGTCGGCGTCGGCAGGCGCCAGCGGTCCGTCTGCTTACCCCCCGTCGACCACTCCCGCGTCGCGCTCACCACCTGGGCCGCCTGAAACCGGTCGCTCAACTGCGTCAATGGTCGCTCCAGGAGACGCGTCGCCGCCATCAGCAGCGGCGGCAAGGCGTCCAGCGGCGCCTCAAACTCGGTCGCCGCCGTCAACGTGGGCCGCTCGGCGCGCGGGACGACGGGCCGGTCGTCCTGCCCCTGTGCCCACCGCTGCGCCAGCCGCCCCGCGTTGCCGAACTGCTGGAGTACGGCGCGCGGCGGCAGGTCGGCATACTGGCCCAGGTCGCGGATGCCCAGCAGGTGCAGGCGCCACTGGCTGTCGCTCGGCAGAGGCAGCAGGCGCACCGAGAGCGGCCGCAGAAAGGGCCGCTCTGCCTGCCCCATGACCACCCGCACCGCGCCCGGTCGCGTGTGGCTCGCCGCCGCCAGCGCCGTGAACTTGCCCGAGTCGCAGCCGACAGCGGGCTGGAGCGCGGCGCCAAACTCCCGCCGCACCCGCCGCCCCACATCCTGGCAGAACGCCGGCGCCGTTGTCTCGTCCAGCCCGGGCGCGTCCAGGAAGGCGCGCCCTAGCCCGGCTGGCTCGACGCGTGGCGCCATGTCATCCAGGAGGGACAACACCTCTTCAAACTCGGCCTGGCAGGCGGCGAGGTCGGCTGAGCGTATCTCCACCTCCGGACAGATCACCCGCACCTGGCGCGCCGTCTGTCCTGGCCGCACCCCCGCCTGGACCGCCGCCGCTGTGCTGGCGAGGACGCGGTCATCCGGTCCCAGCACGGCCAGCGCTTGGTCGATGAGGGCGGGTTCGGCGCGCGTCAGGAGCGCCAGCGGAAAGGCGGGGATCGCGCACGTTAGGATGGCCATACCTCAAATCCCGTCCCCGCGCACCGTGCCGTTGAAGTGGATGGACAACTCGATGCTCTGCCCAGCCGGACCCAGCTTATTCTTGTCGATGCTCACGCGCACCCGGTAGCCTCGAATATCCGGGCCGACCCGCAGCCACGCTTCGTGATGCAGCGCCAGACGCACGGCAGCATAGTGGCTCAATGCGCTGTAGGCGGGATCATTCCACGCGCCTGCCACGAGCTTACGCCACAGCGTGGGCTGCTCATCCAACACGAGGAGCGCGACGCCCGACTGGGCCAGCCGCTGTGCCAGGTGGTCGAGCATTCCCGCCGCATAGCTGCGGGTGGCGGCGTCACTCTCCAACCCCGTCCAGTGGTCAAATAGCACCACCGCCAACTGAGGGCGCTCGGCCAGGTCGAACGTCATGTCGAGCGCCTGCCGCCCGTCGGCCGGCCGTACCACGAACAGGCGGTCCAACTGGACACCGCACCGCTCCAGGTACTCGGCGTCACAGGCGTGACTGAGGTCCACGTAGGCGACACTACGGCGGCTGTCGCGCTGCGCGCGGGCGAGGACGAGGGCCGCCAGAGTCAGCTGCCCCGCCGTCTCCGCCCCGCTGACCACCGTTACCCGACCGCGCGGGATGCCGCCGATGCCTAACGCCATATCGAGTTGCGGAAAGCTCGTGGAGATGTGGGGAATCGTAGTGGGTCGGACGCCCTGACGGAGCGCCTGCAGCCCGTGCCGTTGCTGGATAACAGTGATGGTATGGTCGAGCCGGTCTTGCCGTGATTTCCTCCTCGCCATACCATCACCCCAATGCCTATCCTGAAGTCGCTACACGCGAAGCTATATATGGGCATTATATAGAACTAATGTTCGACCTGTCAAGACTTTTTACTCAAGTTTCACGTGACTTCTCCCCATCCCCCGTCGTGATCAACCCCGCTTCTTCACCGCCTCCTCCATCGCCCGCACCCCGGCCCGATCATACCGCGCCATCACTGCCGCCGCTGTGTAATTCGCCATCCGCTGCGCCACTCGCAGCCCCACCTGATCAATCCACTGCGCATAGCAGTTCAAATTTGCTGTCTCACTGAGTGGATTCCAGGAAAGTGGCTGGGAAAGCGCCAGGACAGCCACAGGAAATTGACACCTCCTACACTGATCGTATCCCATGCGGGACAAGACCCAGGAGGTGTCAATGGAACAGCTTCCCCGCAGCCTCATCCACGGCGGCAGACGCATCGACGTGCCGCGCATCCTCCGGCGCTACCGCCTCTGGGTTGTCGCCGGTGTATTCGTCCTCATCGCCATCGGCGTCAGCCTCGCCGCTCTCGCATTCCTACGCGGGGCGCATGACGTGCCCTCAACCGCGCTTGAGATCAGCAGCACTCCCGCGGACGCGACGGTTGAGGTGGATGGCCGCAAGCGCGGCCAGACGCCGCTGACCCTGGCGCTCGCCGCGCATGACCACACCATCGTCCTCCATCGCGCCGGCTACGCCGATGCCCCCTACGACGTCAGCCTGACGACCGGTGTGACGACGACTCTCCACGCCGACCTCTGGCTGCGCTCGCCCCACCTGCAGCGCCTCCGCCCGGCGCTGCCCGGCGCTTCCATCCACCACGCCGATTTCCTGGCCGATGGGCGGGTCATCCTCGTCTTGAGCTTGCCACCGAGCGACGAGCGACAGGCCTGGGTTGTCGCCGGCAGTAGCCAGATCGACCGCCTCGGCCCCGCCAACGTCCAGGGCAGCCTAGCCGTCTCTCCTGACGCCCAACAGGTAGCCTACCTGGCGCGCAGCGACAAAGCCGGCGTGACATCTCGGCTGGACGAGGTATGGATTGCGGCGGCTCAGGGTGACAAGCGCGAGCGGCGCTATAGCCTGCCGGCAACAGCGAGTGGGGAAAGCCTGGTTGACGTGGCGTGGTCAGGCCATGGGGCGGGCCTGTTGCTCATCAGTCGGCAAGGGCTGAACGGCGGCGGTGTTCGCACTGTCTTGCGCTGGCTGGACGTCGGCTCAGGTGAGGTGCGGGACCTGGTGAACCTACCGAGTGAGGTCGTGGCCGGCAGTTTCCTGTGGAGCCCGTCGGGAAAGTGGACGGCCTTTCTCGCCCAGGCCGGGTCACTTTCCTCGCTCTGCCTCCTGGAAATTGAGACGGGACGCCTGCGCTATCTCGCCGACGTCCAGGCAAGCGACACCCATCCGCTGCCTGCACCGCCGCTGGCGTGGTCACCCAACGGCGACGCGATCCTCTACGCCGCCTCGGCCCAGGAGTCGGCCAAGCAGTCCGGCTGGCTGCTTGGCGCAAAGCCTAAGCCGGCGCTGTTTCTCGGCTCCCTCGCCGACCCCGTCGGCCAGCGGCTTGGCGACGTCGAGGGCTACTTCCCTGTCTGGCGTAGCGACGGCAGCCTCCTCGCTTTCACCGGCACGGGTGGTAAGGGCGCACTTACCCTGCGAGCCATCTCGGCAGCGGGAACGGCGCGCGATGTCGGTGAGGTGCAGCTCGACGCGGCGACCTATGCCGTTCGCTGGGATGCCGTCCGCGCCCAGGCCCTGCTGGCGGTTCGGCCACGGGGCAGTTGGTCCACGACGGAGACGGAGTACTGGCTGGCGCGCTGGACGGACGAGGAGGCGCGATGAAGCTCCTCGCCATTTTTCTCCTTGTCATGACCCTGGCAAGCTCCAGCCTGTTGGCCCTGCCGCAACCTGCCTACGCCGACGAGCCTGTGACGGACCCCTCACCGACCTTAACGCCCACGCCTGGCGAGCCACCCGCCCGATCCGGGGGTTTCCTGCCGTTCCTCGCTGACCCCAAGGAGTGGGCGGCGGACGTCTTCAACGCGACACTGGTCAGCCTGCTGCAGAAGCTGGCCGACGCCCTCCATGGTGTGGTCAACGGCGTCCTGGGTAGCTCCCTCAACTTCATCACCCAGACGCCGCCCGCCGGCTCCTACGCCAGCCCAACCGTCCACGCCTTGTGGGGCGTCACACGCCTGATCGCCAACGCCGCCCTGGTCCTCATCGCCCTGTGGGGCGGCTTCAACCTCATGGCCCGCGAGAGCCTCGCTGCGCCCTACCACGAGATGGTCGAGCTTGTGCCGCGGCTCGCGCTCGGCGCCTTGCTCGTGAATACCAGCCTGACCTGGGGCCAGCTCGCCATCGACGCCAACAATGCCCTGTGCAGCGCCGTCGGTGGCGCATCTCTGCCCGCCTGGGAACGCGCCAACCTCGCCAGCCGGGTTCTGGTCGACCTGGTCGCCGCTGTCATCTACCTTGTCACGAGCCTGCTGCTCCTCCTCCAGACCCTCGGGCGTCTGGCCCTCATCGACATCCTGCTCGTCGCCGCGCCGTTGGCCCTCCTGTGCTGGATCCTTCCCCAGACGCAGGGCTGGGCGCGGCTCTGGTCGAGCACGTTCTTTGGCGCCATCTTCACCCAGTTCGCCCAGGTGCTGGCCCTCAAGCTGGGCGGCTCGCTCCTCACGGAATTGACCCCCATGGCTGTGGACTCAGCCCTCCTTACTCTGTTCCTGGGCGTCGCGGTCATGGCTCTGACCCTCAAGATTCCCGGCCTCATGCGTCACCATCTGGGGGATGGCATGGGCTTCGTGCGCTACGTGGTCTACCGGCGCGGCGCTCAGGCGCTTGACAGCCCCAGCGCTACACCTCGCGCCGCAACAGGAGGTAAGTGATGCGTCTTTCCCTAGTGGGTATGGTCCTGGGCAGCCTGCTCCCCGACGCGCTCAAGGTTGTGGCTGGCCTCCTCCTCGCCGTCCTGCTAGCCTTAGCTTTCGCCGTCTCCAGTCTAGCCGCTCTCTTCAGTTCCCCACCCGAAACCGTTGTAGCAGCAGGCCCGACCGCCCCTGCGGCTCCGAACTCGGACAACCCAGATGTGGTCGCGCTGGCCTACGGGCAAAGCGGCATGCCCTACGTTTGGGGTGGCGCCAGTCCCCAGACTAGCTTCGACTGCTCTGGCCTGGTCCAGTGGGTGTACCGCCAGGTTGGCGTCAATTTGCCGCGCACAGCACAAATGCAGTACAACGCGACTGAGCGTGTTGCCGTCGCGGACTTACGGGCAGGCGACCTCGTGTTCTTCCAACTCACATACTACTCGCCAGGCGAACCCATCACCCACGTCGGCATCTACGTCGGTAACGGGCGCATGATCAACGCCCCGACGACGGGGGACGTCGTCCGCGAGATGCCGGTCTTCAGCGACCCTTACTGGAATGCCCACTACGCGGGCGCCGGGCGGGTCCGCCGTTAGTCTACGACAGGAGGTTTGAGTGGACGCCGTCAACAACCTGTTCAATAACCTGCTCAACATCGGCACGGGTGTCGCCGTGACCGTCGCCAGTTTCTTCCTCATGTGGGGCGCCTTTGTCTACATGAGTGCCGCAGGCAGCCCCCATCAGATGGAGCGCGGCAAGAGCGCCATGATCAACGCCCTGTTCGGCCTGGCGATTGTCCTGGCGGCGCGCACCATCGCCACGATGATCCAGTCGGCGCTGGGCCAGTAGGAGTTACACGATGCCCCACGAGATCCCGACTCACCTGGCCGTCGAGGACCGCGCCTTCTACGGCCTATCCGCCCGCCAGGTCACCCTCCTGACGGTCGGCTGTGCGGGTGCCTACACCGCCTGGAACCAATGGCTCGGCCTGCCCCTTGTCATCCGCCTGGCCCTCGTCGTCACCTGTGTGGCGGTTACCCTGATCCTAGCCCTGGTCCAACCTCACGGGCGCAGCCTGGACGGGTGGGCCTTCATCGCGTTGCGTTACCTGAGCGTGCCGAAAAGGGCGGTCTGGCGCGTGACGGCGACGGAGATGGGGGGGGAACGGACCCAGGCGGAGTTATGGGCCGAGTGGACGCCACAACCTGCCTGGCGCGAGGAGAGAGCATGAGACAA
>CAZLBQ010000318.1:0-7610 GCA_964557745.1 uncultured Anaerolineales bacterium | reverse complement strand
CGCCCTTCGACGGTTGCGTAATCGCCGAGCGGTTGCGCCAGGCCGTAGCCGTCGCGCACGACCAGGAACGTAATCCCACCCAGGCGGCGGCGGGCATGCAGCCAGCCCTGGACGCGAACGCGCTCGCCAACGTGGGCCGCCAGGTCGCTTGTCCATACTCTCTCCCGCACGGCGGGCATAGTCTCTACTGTCACGGTGTCTCTCCTCTTCGCCCCGGCTCGCCCCTGGTCCAGGGCAGCAGTGGGCATGACTTGTCTATGGTTATCGGTTGCCGATTGTTATCATCATCATCGTCGTCATCCACGCCCACCACCCCCTTTCCGAAGCAACAAAAAGCCCCCGTCCTGGAAAGGACGAGGGCCGAAGCCGCCGTGGTGCCACCTCTCTTCGCTGCGCTCTGCCGTTCCCCTCTCCCTCCTGGAGAGGGCTAGGGCGAGGGTCTGGGGCGCAGCCTCATCGGCTCCTGTTGGAGCCACGCCTTGATAACGGGGGCGAACCGGCACGTGCACTCGGGAGTGTCATTCAGCGGGTCCGATCGGGCTGCCTTTCACCAGGCGCAGCTCGCTGGGCCGCGGTCGCCCGCTTACTCCTCTCCGTCAACGCTTTCAGGTATGTGCTGTCTATTCTAGCCTAAGCGCCACCCCGCGTCAATCACCTATTCGGATGACATCCGTACGCTGCTCTATATACCGTTTCCCCATTGACTTCTCATTCTCCTACGCCACCTTTTCCTGTCTCTTCAGGAACCACAATGAGTTGACGAGGTTGTACGGCTTCAATCGCGCGTCGAAGTTCGACTACCAGAGGCGGCAAGTTCTCGAGCTTCGTGCTGCGGGCGCCGAGTACGATAACACCGATGGCGAACTGCGCCAGGTTCTGTTGGAAGCGGAGGTTGCGATCAGCGGTGACGAATACATCGAATACCTGCTTCGCGCGCCGGAGCAGCTCACCATTCTTAAGCCCTGACTAGCCAACCTCAACCACTGTCTGAATCGCTATGTCAGGAAGGTCGCGCCGTAGTTGGCGGGGCACATCCTCGTCGAAGAGGACACGCTTCACGCAACTTTCTCCAATAGGGCGCGGGTCGCTTGATCGAGGAAGGCGATGGCCTGCTCGCGGCGAACGCTGGGGAAGTTGTCGAGGAATTCGTCCAGCCGATAGCCACCTTCCAGATAATCAATCAGTATCTGAACTGGCACACGCGTGCCGACGAACACCGGCGCACCGCTATGGATGTCGGGGTCGCTGTGCACGACGCTCCCATCGGGCAACGCGATAGGACGCGGGTCCATCATCATCTCCTTCATAGACCTGCACGCGCGTGGCTGGAGCCGATCTTTCTACACCAATTCTACTATCGGCTCACCGACACGTCAACAGGTATGCCGCCCGCTCGCCTCTCGATCACCGCGACCCCGCCCCAGACGCCGACATCGTCGCCCAGTAAGGCGGGGACGATGTCACACGGGACGAGGGCGCGCTCGGCGACGACGGCGCAGACGCGGTCGAAGAGGGGCGCGCCGATGCGCGTGACCCCGCCGCCCAGGACGACGAGGCCGGGGTCGAGGAGGTTGACGGCGTTGGCGAGGCCTAGGCCCAGATAGGTGAAGGCCGTGTCGAGCGTCGCCAGGGCGAGGGTGTCGCCGTCGCGGGCCGCCTGCGCTACGTCCTCGGCGCGGAGCGTCGCCTGTCCCCGCAGGCGGCTCGCCAGCGATGGGTCCGCGTCGAGGCGGGCCTGGGCCGCGCGGGCGATGGCAGGGCCGGCGGCGACGGCTTCCAGGCAGCCGCGCCGCCCACAGGGGCAGAGCAGGCCGTCGGGCGCGACGACGGTATGCCCAATCTCGCGCGCCATGCCGTGCGCCCCCCGATAGATCTGGCCGTCTACGACCAGCCCGCCGCCAATGCCCGTGCTGATGGTGACGTAGAGCAGGGACGAGTGGCCGCGCCCCGCGCCAAAGCGCGCCTCAGCCAGGGCCGCCGCGTTGGCGTCGTTCTCGACCTGAGCAGGGACACCGAACTCGGCGCGCACGTGGTCACGTAGCGGGAAGCCTTCCCAGCCGCCGACGTGGACGGAGCGGAGGATGACACCCCGCGCGGCATCGACGTGGCCGCCGAAGCTGACGCCGACGCCCGCCAGCTGACCCGCCGCGACGCCGCCCTCGGCCAGCAGCGCCCGCGCCATGGCGAGCATCTGAGCCAGCGAGCCTGTCGCGCCGCCCGCCGCGTCCGTCGGCTGCCGCCGCGTGGCGCATAGACCTGCGTCGCCGACCCGCCAGAGGCCACAGGCGAGTTTGGTGCCGCCGAAGTCGAGACCGAGGACGTAGGACGATGGACGATGACTAGCGTCCATTACCCGACGCCAACTGACCCTTGAAGCTATCCACCCAGTAGTGGCAGACGGCCATGTGCGCCGTCTCGACGTGGCCGTAGTCCATGTCGGGGATGACAATCGAGGCGTGGCACAGCCCTGCCGACTGCCCCCCGCCGCGCCCCAGCAGCCCGACCGTCGCGCCGTCGTGGTCGTTGGCCCACTCGACGGCGCGCACGACGTTGGGGGAGTTGCCGCTGGCGCTGATGACGACCAGCACGTCGCCGGGCCGCCACACCGAGGCGAGTTGCTCGGCAAAGATGCGGTCGTAGCTCGTATCATTGGCCCAGGCGGTCAGGGCGGCGGTGTTGTCCGTTAGGGCGACGCAGCGCACGCGGCGCTGGTCGGGAGCCGTCACCGGATTCTTCGACAGGTCGAGGGCGAAGTGGGTCGCCGTGGTGGCGCTGCCCCCGTTGCCGATCACCCAGATGGTTGCGTCGCGCCCGTAGCCGTCGAGTAGAATGCGCGTCGCCGCCTCGACTGACTGTGGATCGATGCGCGCCAATACGTCCGACAGGTGGTTGAAGTAACTCGTGGTCATCCCCTGGTCCATGCTAACTCTCCTCTCTCCACGGCGTGGTAGGCGATGATGTAGCCTGCGGCTGTCCACGCCTGCCACTTACGGCCCATCGGCCGGCCGCTCTCCCCATGTAGAAACTCGTTAAACTCCCACTCCTCGTCCAGCCCCAGCTTGACCGCCTCAGCCAGCTTCGCCAGGTCCTCGCGGGCATTCTTCTCCCGACCAATCGCCTGTAGGAACGCCACCCAGAAGCCGCCGACGTAGGGCCAGATGCCGGCGTTGTGATACTGGTACGGTAGATTAAGCAAGCGAACGGCCAGGTAGTCCTTCCACTCTGGATCACCGGGATAGATGACAGGGTAGAGGACGCGGACGGGATAAGGATGATTTACACCTGCTGACCAGAGGAAGCGGAAGACGGTGTCGGCCTTCTCCTGGTCCAGGAGGCCGAACAGCCCGGCCAGGACATTGGCCAGGACGTCGCAGCGCCACGAGAAGCCGAAGGGAGTGATGTGCGACAGGAGGTACTTCGCCTGCCCCAGCGCCATGATGGCCTTGCCGTCGTAGACGGTGCGCAGGGTGGCGGGCGACGGCAGATTCTCGGGCGTCGGCCAGAAGGCGCGCAGAATCTTCTCCCGCACGTCCGCCGCCTGGACACGAACGCTGTCCGCCGTCAGAGTTCCGCCCCCGCTGACCGTCGCCGGCGGGACGGTGGGCGTCTGCGGCTGGGGGGCCAAGGCGTCGCTCTTCGCCAGCAGACCGGCGTAGGCCAGCAGCGACCGATACCACAGGGTCTCGGCGTGGAGGACCTGGAACGAGCGCGGGAAGATGTCGGCCCAGTCGCTCGACTCGGGCACTTCCAGTAGGCCGTCCTGGTTGGGGTCCTGGTGGGCCAGCCAGGCCATCGCCAGGTGGACGGCAGGCAGGGCGCGGGCGACAAAGTCGGCGTCGCCGCTGACCTGGGCGTAGAGCTGGGCCAGGATGACGAACCACAGGTTGGGGTCGACAAAGGCGATGCCGCCCACGCCGCGAAAGTAGGGTTCAGCGGCGGTGCGCCCGCCGCTGCCGGGCAGCCAGACGCCGTTGGGGACGAGGCCGAGGCGCGTCTGGTGCTGGGCGAAGGTCTCGAAGGAGCGGCGCGCGCCGTCGCGCAGTTCTTCGTCGTCGGTGAGGAGGGCGGCCAGGGAGCAGATGCAGGCGTCGCGGGCGACAATGGCCTCGTAGTTCTCGCCGCCGCGATACGCCCCGATGAAGCCGTAGGGCGTCAGGTTCAGGCGTAACAAAGCGACGGCGCGTGTATAGGCGTCGTGGATCATGATCCCTCGTCGTGTAGGGGCGGGTCAAGACCTGCCCTCGGTTGGGCTGGGCAACTCCTGGGCAGCCTGTAGGTTATGGAGCAAGTCGCGTACCGCTAGGCAGGGTCGTTACTTTGCAGGGCGGTCTTGATGCCGGCCCACTCTTTGACGGGGGCGTCGAAGCCGAGGCGGGCCAGGACGCGGCTGACCGTGTCGTTGACAATGTCGTCGACGGTCTGCGGGCGGTTGTAGAAGGCGGGCAAGGGGGGATAGAGGATCGCCCCGTTCTCGGCGGCGTGGAGCATAGCCTTGATGTGGCCGACGTGGAAGGGCGTCTCGCGGAAGAGGAGGACCAGCGGGCGGCCTTCCTTGAGGTGGACGTCGGCGGCGCGGGAGATGAGGTCGTCGGTCAGGCCATAGGCGATGGCCGACAGGGTCTTGACCGAGCAGGGCGCGACGATCATGCCCCGCGTCAGGAAGGAGCCGCTGGCGATGGTCGCGCCGATCTCGCGGTGGCCGTGGACGACGTCGGCCAGGGCCGTCACGTCGCGCAGCGCCAGGTCCGTCTCGCTCTCGATGGTCTGTTTGGCGGCCGGGCTGACGACGAGGTGGGTCTCGACCGTGCCCAGGCCGCGCAGCGCCTGGAGCAGGCGGATGCCGTACAGCGCGCCACTGGCGCCGGAGATGGCAATGACGATGCGGTCGCGTCGGGTCATGGGCTACGCTTTCTCGCCGATATGGAGGGCGACGGTGCCGAGCATGAGCTTGGTGTAGCGGGCGTCGCGCAGGCCGACCTGGGTCATGATCCCCTTCAACTCGTCCGCGTCGACAAACCGCTCGACGGATTGCGGGAGGTAGGTGTAGGCGTCGGGCGCGCCGGCGATGAGGCCCCCCAGGCGTGGCACGATGCGCCCGAAGTACAGGCGGAACAGGTCGCCCCAGAGGGGAGTCTGGACCGGGGTAATCTCCAGGATGACGACCCGCGCGCCCGGCTTGACGACGCGCCGCATCTCGGCCAGCGTCGTCGCCAGGTCCGCGACGTTGCGCATCAGGAAGCCGTTGACCAGGCCGTCGAAGGTGTTGTCGGGGAAGGGCAGGCGCAAGGCGTCGCCCTGGACGAAGCCGGTCCGCCCGTCGTACGGGACGAGCTTGGGCCGGCCGACGTCCATCATCTCGAACGTCAGGTCGAGGCCGACGGCGCGGGCGTCGGGTGCGGCGTCCGCCAGCAGGGGCAGGAAGTCACCCGTCCCCGTCCCGACGTCGAGGACCACGCCGCCGGGCGGGACGGCGACGGCAGTGACGGCCAGCCGCCGCCACGACTGGTCGCGCGCGCCGGTCATCACCTTGTTCATCAGGTCGTAGCGGGCGGAGATGCGGCCGAACATGGCGCGCACGTAACGGGCTTTGGCGTCGCCGCTGAGAGTCGTCATGAGTTGGGCTCGAAGCGCATGATGGTGATGGGGCGGGCGGGATGGCCGTCGGCTGCCAGGGGCGGCGTGATGCCCAGCCGCCGCATGAAGTCGTACATAACGCGGGCATCCCAGACGTCGAAGCGGTCGTCGGGGTAGACGCGGGCGTCGACGTCCAAGAGTTCCATCGCCCTGTCGACGACGTCGTAGTCCTCGCCCTGGTCGGACAGTCCCGCCGTGAGGCGCGAGAGGTAGGGCGCGATCTCGCCGACGTCGACGCCGAGCTTGTCGGCCAGCAGGCGCGTGTTGCCGCGCGTGCGCGTCAACTCCTCGGTCGTAGCCGCCTCGTCCCAGAACTCGGGCACCGAGTCGAAGTGGTCGAGTTCGCGCCCATTCTCATAGAACCAGTACAGCCAGCTCTCGCCGTCGTGCAGGTGGAACAGGAACGCCTCGCAGCCGAGCAGCCGCGACAGGTCCTCGGCCAGGGTCTCGAAGGGTTCGGGGCAGATGACCGTCACCCAGCCGTTGCCCGGCCCGACGCCATACTCGCGGTCGCCCTGGGGCGCGCGCTGCACGCCCGACAGGACGTCGGCCAGGCGCAGCCGCCCGGTCTGGGTCATGAGATGCACGAGCGTGCCGACCACCGTGGGCTGGCTGACGCCGCGCAATGAGATAAACGTGACAAAATCCATGATGGCTCCTGAACGACGGCCGACCGCCAAGACCTGAGTTCGCCGTCGGCGGTCGTCACGATACGAATAGCCAGGGCGCGAGCCAGCGTTCCAGGCGGTCCAGCACGAAGTACAACCCCAGGCCCAGCAGGCTCATCGCCACGACGCCCGCGTACATCTCGGCGTACGCCAGGCGCGACAGCGTGTCCACGATGATGTAGTACCCCAGCCCCGACGTGGTCGCGTAGGTCTCCGTAAAGAACAGGACGGCAACCGCTGTGCCAACGCTGACGCGCAGGGCGGTGATGGAGGCCGGGATGGTGGCCGGGATGTAGACGAAGCGGAACAGGGCGCGCCGCCCCGCGCCGAGGGACCGCACGGACGCGAGCAGTTCGGGCCGCAGCGCGCCGGCCTGGTCCCGCACCACGACCAGCACCTGGAAGAAGAGGATGAGGAAGATCATGAACACCTTCGACACCTCGCCGATGCCCAGGAATAAGTAGACGATGGGTAGGAAGACGATCTTGGGGATGGGGTAGAGCAGGTAGATGAGCGGCCCGACCAGCCGGTTGACCAGCTTGCTCTGGCCCAGCACCAGGCCCAGGGGCACGGCCACGACCACCGACAGCAGCAAGGCCGCCACGACGCGCGCCGTGCTGACCCAGAAGTGACGCCCCAGGTTGCGCCCCCACTGTTGGACGAACGCCGTCAGGACCGCCGTTGGCGGGGGCAGGATGTCGCGCTGGAGGGCGACCGCCGCGCCCTGCCAGAGCAGCAAGACGAGTAGCGTCGCCAGGAGCAGGTCACGACCGCGCATGGCTCCCGTCTCCTTCGAGGGCGGCGCGCAACTCGCTGGTCTTAGCCAGGAACTCGGGCGAGCTGCGATAGTCGGGCGTCCCCATGCCGGGATTGTCGATGATGCGCGGGGCGCGGTTGGGCGGCGCGCCCAGGACAACGATGCGCTGGCCCAGGTAGACCGCTTCCTCGATGTTGTGCGTCACCAGAACCGTCGTCACACCCGTCTCGGCGCGCAGGTTGCGCGTCAGGCGCTGCATGTCCTCGCGCGTGAGGGCGTCGAGGGCGGAGAACGGCTCGTCCAGGAGCAGGACGTCCGGCTCCTGAACCAGAGTGCGCGCCAGGGCGGCGCGCTGGCGCTGGCCGCCCGACAGTTGGTTGGGGTACTTGGCGCGCAGGTCGCCTAGCCCGACGCGCTCTAGCCAGAACTGGGCGCGGTCGGTGGGCAGCGGGCCGTGGTCCTGGCCGTAGAAGCGGCGGATGCGCGGGCCAAGCAGGACATTCTCCCACACCGTCGCCCGTAGACCATTCGCATCGTCGACCTGCAACTCT
>CAZLBQ010000317.1:0-7614 GCA_964557745.1 uncultured Anaerolineales bacterium | reverse complement strand
CCTATGTCGGCAACCTGGCCCAGCAGCCCTACGGGTATCCCGGCTGGAGCGCCAAGGACGTCGAGCAGATGGCGAGCACGGTCAAGGCGATCGCGGTGATCGCCGCCCAGAAGGAGGCGGGGGTCGTGCTCGACTCCTACATCGACGACGGCTACTGCGCCTCCTTCCACGACTGCGCGACCTCGCTGGGCTGGTGCCTGATGCACCGCCGGGTGGCCGACGAGCTGATCGGCGCCGCCTACTCGCCCAGCTACGGCTCGACCTTCGCCGACCCGCTGCTGAAGGCCGCCTACGGCCAGGCGATGGACGCGATCAACACCTCGCGGGTGCCGCCCTCGCTCGTCCACGGCGACACCAACTCGCTCGACCCCGCCTTCTCGCTCGACCGCCACGCCGCGACGGTCACCAGCGACATCCTCTTCACGATCGCCAACGAGCTCGCCCACCCGACCGGCGCGGCGGTCCACGCGACGCCGACGACCGAGCCGATCCGGATCCCGACCGTCGAGGACATCGTCCAGTCGCTGGAGCTGGGCAACGAGGCCGAGCGCCAGGCGCGGCGGGCGCTGCCGCTGATCGACTGGACGCCGGTCCACGAGGTCCGCGACCGGATCATCGCCGGCGGCCGCCAGGTCTACGCCAACATGCTCGCCGGCCTGACGGGGATGGGGGTCGACGTCGACGACCCGCTGCAGATCCTGATCGCCACCCGCCGCCTCGGCGCCGAGCGGATCGAGGAGCTCTGGGGGGCCGGCCCGGCCGACGACGAGTACCCGCGCGGGCGGACGCCGGTGGTGGCCAGCAACACCCTCTCCCGCGCCACCGAGCGCCGCCAGGCGGTGCTCGCCCAGGTAGGCAAAGTCGTGCAGGCGGCGCAGCCCATCCTCCACCAGCCGCGTCATCTCTCGCTCGTCGGGGGTCTCGGCGGCGGGTGGGGTCGTGAGCGCCTGCACCTGGCGCTGCAAGTCTCGCTCGCGGGCGCGGAACGCCTCGACCTGGGCGCTGAGTTCGGCGGTGGCCGTCTCGGCCGTCCGGCTGGCGTAGACGACGCCAGCGATACGGTCGGCTACGTCGGCCAGGACGGCTAGCTCGTCGCCACTGTAGCCGCCCGGTCGCGGGCCGACGGCGACAAAGCCCAGGCCCTCCCCTGCCCACACCAGGGGCGCGACGGCGGCCATGTCGGTCAGGCCGGGCAGCGGCGTCGTGACGGGCGCGGCGTCCTCCGGCAAGGGGATGTCGGCCAGGGGATGGCCGGGCGCGCCGGCGCGGAGGCTGGCGGCGACGGTCAGCGCGCCGGCCCGCCGCAGAGCGATGAGGCCGCGATCCGTCCCCAGCGCCGTGCAGGCGGCGCTGAGGGTGTCGCGCAGGGCCGGGTCGAGGACGTCGACCGTGCCGGCCTCGCGGGCCAGGCCGCGCAGGCTCTCGCGCAACTGGGCCGCCGAGCGGCGGTAGAAGACGCGGTCCAGGCGGTTGCGGAAGCCGTCATACAGGGTATGGGACAGGATGACCAGGATGAGGACGGGGACGAAGGCCGACAGCTCGATGCCGTAGGCGCGGTAGTAGACCCACACGCCCAGCAGGTAGGCCAGGGCGACGAGGCTGATGGCCGCCGCCGCGTAGGGCATGTCCTTGCCCGCCGCCCGCCCTTCGAGCAGGGCGTTGTAGCGGGCCATGGCGTAGCCCATGAGGGCGACGGCGACCACGAGCAGGGCATCCCCGACCAGGCTCAGCCAGGGGAGCCGCAGCAGGTCGATGACGACGAGGTAGGCCGCGCCTAGCACGGCGACGAGGGTGGCGCGCAGCATGGCCTGGACCTGGGGGCGGAGGGCGGGACGGCTCTGGCGCGCCGCCGCGCGCAGGTTCCACCCGCCTAGCCCGCCGTAGGCCAGCAGGAACAGGCCCAGCAGGCCGTACAGCGGGCCGGGGTAGGTGTCCGCGCCGACGACGGCGGGGACCGTCCCGCGCCACTGAAACACCAACTCGGTGGTGGTCATGAGGACGTAGAAGAGGGCGGCGGCCGCGTAGCCGACGACGCGCAGCGGGCGGGCGGCGGGCGCGTCCGGGCGCACCTCGGTGGACAGGTGGTACCACAGGGGCGCGGCCAGGATGGCGGTCCAGCCGCCGAGGAAGGCGACGCCCGCGTAGTGGGTGAAGTTCAGGTTGACGAGGCGGTTGAGGAAGTAGCCCACCAGCGCCCACAGCGTGCCCGCGCCCAACCAGGCGAGGCGCTGGCGGCTGCGGGTGACAAGATAGACCCCCAGCCACAGCGCCACGCCCAGCCCCACGAAGCAGATGGTGGAGTTTAGACCGACCATAGGTTACTTCATTGTCTGATCCAGGAAGCTGACCACGCGCGTCGTATACTCCTGGGGGTACGCGCCGTAGATATCGGCGTGGCCGACGTCGGGCACGACCCAGCGTGTGGCATCGGGGCGCGCCGCCTGCATGGCCTGGATCTGATACGGCGGCACCAGGTCGTCCCGTAGGCCGTAGATGAGCATCACCGGGGCCTTCAGGCTGGGGAGGTCGTCGACGGGCCGCACGCTGGCCAGGTCGGCGTGGTAGAGAACCTTGCCCATGAACAGGCTGCCGGGCAGGAACGCGTTGGGCAGGCCGCTCTCGCGGGGGAACTGGCCGGCCAGTACACCCGGCGCGTCGCCAAAGACGCTGTCCAGCACGACGGCATCTGCCGTTACCCCGTTGGGGTCGGCCAACGCCTCCACCGTCGACGCCCCGCCCATGGACACGCCCAGGATGCCTACTCTGGCGTAGCCCTGCTGCCGCAGCCAGTCCACCGCCCCTTCCACATCCAGGCGCTCCTGGTCGCCCAGGCTGAAGCGGTCGCCGCCGGAGGCGCCGTGGCCGCGCAGGTCAATCAGGAGCACGGCGTAGCCCTGGCGGTTCAACCCCTGCGCGAGTTGGAGAAAGAGGCCGTCGAACTCGCAGCTACGGCAGCTATGGATGCCGTGCACGAGCAACACGGCGCGCTGCTGGGTCTGGGCCGGGATGAGCCAGCCCGCCAGTTGGACGCCGTCCCGCGCCTGGACCTGGACGTCCTGCGATGTCAGGCCAAACGCAGCCGGGCTGCTGACCTGGGGGTTGCGGTGCGGGTGGGTCAGGACCGAGGCGACGTACGCGCCCACCGCCAGGTAGCCCACCACCGCCAAGAGGACGAGCACGACAACCACCCGCGCCAGCACGCGCCCCACACTCCGCCCCCTGACCTCGGTTTGGCTGCCAACGCCCGCGCCCGCCGTTGTCCGATCCAACTGTCCCATGTTCCCTCCTGCTCGGTGAAGTATAGCCGCTATTTCACCGCGCAGCGACTGCCACTGCCAGAGGTCTAGCTGCCAAATACCGCCGTTTGGGCACGAAGTTGCCCATCACAACGTACAATCAGTCAGTTTCGTTACGCCAGCCCACGGCCGGGCAACGGCAACGGGGCGACCCTCTGCCTGCCCCTCGACGTCTACAGCACCGAGGATGAGGTCGTGGTGCTGGCCTCGATGCCGGGCCTGAAGCCGGAGGACGTCGAGCTGGTGCTGCAGGGTGACACCGTCACCATCCGCGCCGAGTACAAGCCCCCGCAGGGCAACGTCCAGTGGGCGATCCAGGAGCGGCCCTATGGCAAGTTCAGCCGCACGCTGACGCTGAATGTACCGGTCGACATGGCCAAGGCCGACGCCACCTTCGAGGACGGCATCCTCAAGCTGACGCTGCCCAAGGCCGAGTCGGCCAAGCCGCGCCAGATCCAGATCAAGAGCAAGACGGCTCAGCCCTCCTAAGGGACGCCTCGCGGCCCCACCTCCCGCCGGTCCATCACCGGCGAGAGTTTTTTATGCTCCGCCACCTGACAGGTTTTCAAAACGTGTCAGGTGTACAACTCGGCGGGAGACTTGCCGCGCCGGGCTTTCCTGGTGTATAATCGCTCTATTGAGACAGTGTAGGAGATAGAGACGTGGAAAGAAGCGACACCTGGACGTTAGACCAACTGGAACGCGATGGCATGGCCTGGCCGCCCGGCCCCTGGGAGCGGCTACCGGGGTATCCGACGCCGGCGAGTGAGGCCACCACGGCGCTGACGCCTGTCGTGGCGCCCGCGCCGACCGTCAGCGAGGCCGAGCCGGCCGTCCCGCCGAGCCGCTGGGGGCAGGTGGGGAGCGTGGCGCGCGAGGTCATCGAGACGCTCGTTCTCACCGCCGCCATCTTTGTCCTGATCCGCATCCCCTTCCAGAACTACCGCATCGAAGGCTTCAGCATGGAGCCGACCCTCCACACCGGGCAGTACATCATCGTCAACCGCGCCCTCTACAAGTGGTTCTCGCCGCCCCAGCGCGGGGACATCATCGTCCTGAACCCGACCAACGCCCCCGACCGTGACTACATCAAACGCGTCGTCGGCCTGCCAGGCGAGACCGTCGAGGTCAAGCAAGGGCGCGTCTACATCAACGGCAAGCCGCTGCCCGAAGATTATCTCCAACGCCTGGGCAGCTACACCAAGGCGCCCGTCACCCTTGGCCCCGAAGAGTACTACGTGCTGGGGGACAACCGCGACAACTCCAACGACTCCCACACCTGGGGGCCACTACCCAAGTCGAACATCGAGGGCAAGGCGTGGCTGACGTACTGGCCGCCTAAGGAGTGGGGCGTCGTCCCCAACTACACCTTTGCCGCCGGCGTGCCCTAACGAACTATAGTATGACGGTCATGCCGAGCGGAGCGAGGCATCTCCTCTGGCAGCGATGGCGGAGCAGATGCCTCACTGCGTCCGGCATGACCGTCGCCAGGTAGTGCATCTGTCCGTCACCATCCAACGTCTGAACCTCTCCCACGAGACTTTTCATGCGCGATGAAGACGTCCGCCGCATCGTCCGCGAGGTCATCGAAGCCGCCGTCCAGGGCCGCCTCGCCACGAACGACCCTCGCCCCCAGCCCAGACCCGCGACCTCCCCGCCGACGGTGAGCGGCCCGACGGCCGCCGTCGTCGCCCTGGGCGCGGACCACGGCGGCGTTGGGCTGAAGGACGCCCTTAAGCAGCACCTCACCGAGGGCGGCTACACCGTCCAGGATGTCGGCACGTTTAGCACGGACCCCGTCGATTACCCCGACATCGCCTACGCCGTCGCGCGGCTCGTCGCCGATGGGCAGGCGGGGCGGGGTATTGTGATCGACGGCGCGGGCATCGGCTCGTGTATGGCGGCCAACAAAGTGCCGGGCGTGCGCGCCTCGCTGTGCTACGACATCTCCAGCGCCCGCAACGCCCGCGAGCACAACGACGCCAACGTCCTCACCCTCGGCGCGGGCCTGATTGGCGTCAACCTCGCCAAGCAGATCGTCGACGCCTGGCTCAAGACCGACTTCGGCGGCGGCCGCCACGCCAAGCGCGTCGACAAGATTATGGACATTGAGAAGCGGTTCCTAAAGAAGTAACGAGGCTCGCATGGACCCAGCCGATCTCGAACGACTCATCGACGCCGTCACCCGCGAGGTGCTCGGCCATCTAGCGAAGGACCAGTTGGACGCCTGCGAGTTGCAAGGCTGCGACGGGACGGGCAAGTGCGTCATCATGTGCCCGGCCAAGACGCGCCAAATCGTCGCCGCCGGCGCCGACCGCGTCAGCGCCGGGCCGGGCGTCGGCAGTGTCACACCCGACGTGGCGCGGCTCATCGACCACACCCTGCTCAAGCCCGACGCGACGGAGGCGCAGATCCGCGCCCTGTGTGAGGAAGCCCGCCAGTATAGCTTCGCTACGGTATGCGTCAACAGCTGCTGGGTCAAGCTGTGCGCCGACCTGCTGCGCGGCAGCGGTGTCGGCGTCACCAGCGTCATCGGCTTCCCGCTGGGAGCGATGAAGACGGAGGCCAAAGTCTTCGAAGCTCACCAGGCGCTCGCCGACGGGGCGGGCGAGATTGACATGGTCATGAACATCGGCGCGCTCAAGAGCCGCGACTATCGCCTCGTCGCCCGCGACATCGCCGCCGTCGCCGAGGAGTGCCACCAGCACGGCGCGCTGCTCAAGGTCATCCTGGAAACCGGCTTCCTCACCGATGCTGAGAAGGTCGAGGCGTGCGCCATCTGCCTGGCGTCAGGCGCAGATTATGTCAAGACCTCAACAGGCTTCGGTCCCGGTGGCGCGACCCCCGCCGACGTCGCCCTGATGCGAGCGGCGGTGGGCCAGGCGGCGGGGGTCAAGGCGGCGGGCGGCGTCAAGACGCTGGCCGACGCCCAGAAGATGACCCAGGCCGGCGCGACCCGCATCGGGGCCAGCGCCGGCGTCGCCCTCGTCAAGGCCGTGCGCGGCGAGCAGACCGCCCCCGCCGCTCCAGGCAAGTACTAAGCAGGCCATCATGCTCATTGCCCGTGTCATCGGCAGCGCCGTCTCCACCGTCAAGGACGACAAGCTCCAGGGGCTGAAGCTCCTGGTCGTCCGCGAGGTCACGCCCGATAATCAGCCCATCGGCAAGCCCCTGGTCGCCATCGACGCCGTCGGCGCGGGCGTCAACGAAGTCGTGCTCATCGCGCAAGGCTCGTCGGCCCGCCAGACGCCGCAGACCACCAACAAGCCCGTCGACGCCGTCATCATGGCCATTCTCGACTCCCTCGAAGTCGACGGCGAGGTTGTGTACCGCAAGGAGTAGGGGCGAGGGGGCAGGGGTTAGGGGTCAGGGACCAGGGGCCGGGTTTCACGCATCGCCTATCACGTATCACATATCACGCATCACGTTTCACGAGGTCACATGGATCCCCGCTACGATGAACTCGCTCGCATTCTCGTTCACCACAGCACCCGCGTCCAGCCGGGCGAGAAGGTGCTGATTCACATGGCCGAGCCAGAGGCCTTTCCCCTGGTGTCCGCCGTCTACCGCACCGCCATCCAGGCCGGCGCGTACGTCGAGATCAATTTCACCTCGACCGACCTCGACTACGACATCATCAAGTATGGCTCCGACGAGCAACTCGACTGGATGCCGTCGGTGATGAAGTACTCGGTCGACTGGGCCGACGTCTGGATCGGCCTGAGCGCGGTCAAGAACCCGTATGCCCTGGCGGGCCTGCCTGCCAACAAGCGCGCCAAACGCGCCGCCACCCAGGGCCGCCTGTCCTTCTACCGCGTCGACCACACGCGCTGGGTAGGTACGCGTGTCCCGACGGAGGCCTTCGCCCAGAAGGCGCGCCTCCCCTACCGCGAGGCGGTTGATTTCTTCTTTAACGCCACTAACCGCGACTGGGACAAGGAAGCGCGGGACTGGCAGCGCGTGTGCGACGTCTTCCAGGCTCACGACCAGGTGCGCATCGTCGGCGTCGACACCGACCTGACCTTCTCCACCAAGGGCCGCAAGTACATCCACACACGCGGCGAGCGCAATATCCCCGACGGCGAGTTCTTCACCGCACCCGTCGAGACGAGTGTCGAAGGCCACATCAAGTTCGACTTCCCCGGCCTTTACCAGGGCCAGCCCATCGACGGCATCCGCCTGACGTTCAAGGAGGGCCGAGTCGTCCAGGCCACGTCGGAGACGGCGCAGGACGTCCTGGAGCAACTCCTCAACGTCGACGCAGGCGTGCGCTACGTGGGCGAGTTTGGCGTCGGCTGGAACTACGGCATCGACCGCT
>CAZLBQ010000316.1:0-7625 GCA_964557745.1 uncultured Anaerolineales bacterium | reverse complement strand
GGCCAGGGAGATGAGGCAGGGAACGGCGCACAACCAGACGGGTAAGCCCGCGCGCTGCTGGGCCTGGAGGCTGAAGGCGGCGACTTGCCCTGGGCCGTCACTCGCGGTGGAGAGGGACAGGGCTAGCAAGGAGGCGTTCATGAGACATCACTCCTGTTCACGGTCATGCGGACAAGATGACGGGGCGATGCTCGGATTATATGCCCGGCCCCTGAATTGGGCAAGTCAAATTTCGCATCTCATGGCCCTCTCATCGCACCATCATTCCGCCATCATTCACATCTCAGACCCGTCTCAGGCCCACCTGCTATGATAGGGGAAGCTCTGCCACTCCATCGCGTAAGGTGGGCCTGTGTCGACGTTGCCTGACGAAACCGCCCTGTCCGAGCCTCGCTATCTCTCGTTCGTCCTACGGCTTGTGGTAGACAAAGACGGTCGCCTGCTCCGTGGTGAGATTGTCGATGTTAGCGGCCGGCAGCGGGTTCCCTTTGGCACGTGGCACGGCCTGTTCCGCCAGTTGCGCGCCTGGCTGAACAGGCCAGAAGAGACGCCGTTCGTGTAGGGGTAAGCCTGTAGGAGCGAGGTAGGCCTCGCTCCCACGTATCCCAAGGAGGCATCCATGCATCGCACGTTCCGTGTGGGCCGCTGGCTCGTCGCGGTCCTCGGCCTGCTACTGCTCATCGGCCAGGCCGATCGGCCGGCCTACGCCGTTGGCCGCGAGCAACTGGCGAAGTGCCGCGACTTCGCTTTCTCGACTGAGCAAAGCTTCATGATGCAGCGCGGCGAGCCGGTCGACGGCAATCGCTGGATTTCCGACGGCGACCTGCTCGCCCCCTCAGGCGACATCTGCGCTCGCAACGCCGACCTGACCCGCGTCTTCAGCGCGACCGGCGCGCCGCTACCTGACCTCGGTCTGGACGGTGTCGACATCATCGACGCCGATGCCGAGCGCTACCTGGTCGCCTTCTCCACCGAGATCGACCACCCCCAGGACACCTTCAAGTCTGGCGACCTCGTGGCGACCAACGGCGTCATCATCCCCAACGTCGCCCTCGTCGCTGCCGCCTTCGGCACGGTCAACCAGGCCCCCTATGACGTTGGCCTCGACGAGTTGAAGTTCACCGGCACGTTGGACGACATCCACCGCTTCCTGGACTTTGCGAAGGGCGTGCCGCGCGGCGCGTGGCTGGACGGCCCCAGCCGCCTGCGCGAGGAACTGACGCGCTACAAGGTCGACATCCTCTTCTCCACCGAGGAGAGCGTCGAGACGCCCAACCATACCGTCGTCTTCCTCGACGGCGACATCCTGTCGGCCCGCACCGGCGCGCGCGTCTTCAAGCAGGAAGACCTGCTCGGCCCGCCCATTCCGGCCGGCATCCCGACGCGCGGCGTGGACTTTGGCAATGACGCCTTCGCCATCGACCGCAACGGCAGCCGCCCCAGCCTGATCTTCTCCACCGAGATCGTCTACACCGACCCGGTCTCGCCGACGTTGAGCTTCACTGACGGCGACGTTCTCAACCTGCCCGGCATCACCGGCCCGACCAACACCGTCGTCATGAAGAACTACGACCTCATCAAGAACTTCTACCCGGCGGTCAAGGACCTGGGGCTGGACGCCCTCTACCGAGGCAGCCGCGACCCCGCCGAGTCGAAGATCACTCAACTGTGCAACGAACCCACCCTGGACTTCGACGGTGGCGACGTCTCCGTGGGCAGCGGCGGCACGGGACTCTACTATAAGGATCTTCAGACCGTCACCCCGCGCGAATTGCCGCGCCGTCCCTGCGGCGCCTACGTCCCCATTGATGGCTCTGTCCCCGCTGGCGCGACCAAGTTCCGCGTCGTCTACCGCCTGGCCGGCACGCCGCGTCCGGCCTACGGCGTGGGGCCGGGCATCGACACCGAGTGGTGGGTCAAGCACCGTGATCCGGCCTGGCTGAACTTCTGCTATTCGCCTAGCAGCCCGGGGCCCCTGCTCAGGAAGCTCCTGACCTCGGCCGGCGGCTGGATGGACGCCAGCGATTACCTGGACGCCAAGAACGGGACGGGAACCTTCTCGGACGGCTGTGTCAACGCCGAGTTGCGTCTCGCGGTCTGGGACAGTACCACCGCGCCCGACCCCAACGGCCATTATGTTGTCTGGCTCGAATGGGAAGACGCTGGCGGGTCGCACCAGGAGAACGCCGACCACCACATCCAGTTGGACAACAAAGCTCCGACACTTACGCCCGGCGACAGCAACCCGGTCCGCATCGAGTTGCGCCAGCCCGACGGCGTCACCCCCGTCCCGCAGTGCGGCCAGTTGCCCGCCAACATCAGCACAGTCCAGGTGTGGGCCGAGTTCGACGACCCGTACTACGACTACTTCGACATCTTCATGGCCGGCGGCAGCCCTGGTACCACCTGGACCAACGCGCCGTACCCTCACTACTTTGACCCCAACGACGGCACGCTGGGTCTGAAGAACACCGACGACACAGGGACCAAGCCCGACGGCACGCTGGTCCACCTGCGCGACATCGATATGGCGGCTGCCTTCGGCGCCTCGTTCAAGAACTGCTGCTACTACTTCCAGATCCGCGTGTGGGATGCGGCGATCCTCTACTCGTTCAACCACACCGACGTCAACATCATTGACCCGCACTACAGCCTGCAGTGGCAGACCTTCGCAGCCGGCGCCCCGTGACGAACACCCCACCTCCCGCCCCTTCTATGGGCTTCCCTCCCCTCTCCCCTTGTGGGAGAGGGGCAGGGGGAGAGGGACAGGTGAGGGACTAAGGAGACTGCATATGCTGAAGCATAAGTACCATCTGCTGTTCGAGATAAGCGTCAGTCTTGTCCTGGTCGCGTTCGTCGCCCTGCTGCTCCTGGCCTGGGGGCCGGCCCACGCCGCGCCCGCCCAGCAGGCCGGCCCGCTAGCCGCCTGCGCCGAGGCCGCCTTCTCGACCGAGCAGCACTTCGTGAGCCGCGGGGAACCGCCCGCCGATGGCAACCCCGTCATCTCCGGCGGCGACCTGCTCAGCCCACGCGGCGTTGTCTGCCTGCGCAATGCCGACCTGCTGCGGGCGTTCATGCCGGCTGGCGTCCCGCCCCTGGGCGACCTGGGCCTCGACGCCGTCGACATCCTGACCCTCGACCCGCCCCTCGTCGCCTTCTCGACCGAGATTGACCACCCACAGGGCCGCTTCACCGAGGGCGACATCCTGACGACGAGCGGCGTCATTATCCCCAACCGCGTCTTGCTGAAGGCGTTCGGGGTGAACTAGGACGTCGGGCTGGACGAGGTCAAGTTCATTGGCAAGACAGAGGATGTCCAGGCGTTTCTGGACTTCGCCAAGAACCAGAACCCGCAGACGTGGCCGCAGGTCAACCTACCGGAAGTCCTGACGCGCTACAAGATCGACATCTGGTTCTCGACCGAGCAGACTGTGCCGCAGTCCGAGAAGGGACGGCTCCTCGATGGTGACATCCTCTCGGCGCGCGATGCGGCCGTCGTCATCTCCCAGGACACCCTCTTCGACGCCGCTGTGCCCGGCGGCATCCCCGCGCGCGGCGTCGACTTTGGGCTGGACGCCTTCGCCGTGCGCTGCGACGGGACCCGCGACACGATCCGCTTCTCGACCGAGATCAGCTACCACGACGACGCGGCGCGGGCCTTCACCGACGGCGACCTGCTCAAGCTGGGCGGCGCAGTGCTGATGACCAACAAGGACTTCGTGGACGCCTTCAAGCCGTTTGCCAACGACATCGGCCTGGATGCCGTCGCCTTCTATCCCGACCGCAAGGCGTGCAGCCAGGCGGGCAACCCGACGTTCTTCAACTTCCTGCCCCTGCTGCTCAAGCAGTTCAACCTCCAGCGCGCGCCGTAGCAGGACGTCACCCTTCACCACCCATCCCTCTCCTCTTATGAAAGAGAGGGCGAGCCGCCGTCGGCGTCACTCGGTAGCACGACAACGCTTTGAGACGGCGGCTCGAAGGGGGAGAGGGCCTGAATCTTTCCCGTCCCCTTCACACATTGTCAATGAAATATAGATAACAGAGGGTCCCTCGGCGCGTTGTGTTTGGTAGGTATGTCTACCCGTCTGTGCAGCCCAAAGGGGGGCCTTGATGAAACGCGCCTTAGTCTACCTGAGCCTCATCCCCGTCCTCGTCGCTCTGCTCGGCTGGCTGGTCTGGTCCAGCCGCATCCCGCACTCCGAAGCCGCTGCCAATGACTGCGTCTACACCGTCCAGCGTGGCGACACATTGAGCCAGATTGCGCGGCGCTACAACACGACCGTGGATGCCATTGTCGCCGCCAACCGCATCGCTAACCCCAACCTCATCCACGTCGGCAACCGCTTCGTCATCCCCAACTGCACGGCGGGACAGCCTGCCGCGCCCGCACCGGCCCAGTCGCCCGGTGCGGCGGCCCCCGCGCCGTCCCAGCAGGCTCAGACGCCGGTGGCAACCGCGGCCCCTGAATACAGCGTGGCGGTGGTTAAGAGCCTGCCGCCGACACCGCCTGACCTGCCGCTGGCGCTGGAGCGCCAGGCCGACGCCGCGACGGTTCAGTTGCTCGTCGCCACCCGCCTGGCCGTCCATTTTGGTACGGGCACAGTCGTTGGAGCCGATGGGCGGACGATCCTGACGGCGTTCCATGTCGTGGGTGACTCGGTCAGCGACACGCCCTACCCGGCCGTCGAAATCCTGGTCGGCCCGTACAAGGGCTACACCTTGCGGGCGAGCCTCATCGCCTGGGACGTCGATAATGACCTCGCAGTGTTGCGTGTCGAGGAGCGCTCCGACTTCCAGGGCTTTGCCTTCCTGCCTATGGCGGACTCGGACGCCGCGCAACTGGGGGAGCCCGTCTACCTGCTGAGCTACCCGTCACGGCGTGAGGGCGGCCTGGCGCGCACGCGGGGCAGTCTGCTGGCGACCGTCAGCGACCAGAAGGGGGTGCGGCGCGGCTTCATCACCGAGGCGACGGCGTCGCCTGGCTCCAGCGGCGGGGTGGCCCTCAACGGGCGCGGCGAGGTGCTGGGCATCATCACCCGCGGCTTCTTCCTGCCGGGGGACATCGCTCAGACCGACCGCCAACTCCTGTCACGCCTGACGGGCTTCGTCCCCATCCAGGTCGCGCGCCCGCTCCTGGCGAAGGCGGGCCAGTAGCGTTGAGAGGTTGCGCGGCCACGAGGCGAGGAGTATAATTCGGCTGTCGGAGCGAATAGACCCTCGCCTCAAAGGAGAGCACGATATGGCCCGCAACAAAATTACCATCATTGGCGCCGGGAATGTCGGCGCGAGTGCCGCATTGTGGCTGGCGCCCATGAACCTGGGCGACATCGTCCTGAAGGACATCCCCGCGACCGGGACGATGCCGGCCGGCAAGGCGCTCGACCTGCTCCAGGCCGGGCCGATTATGGGCTACGATAGCCGCATCATGGGCACGACGGACTACGGCCCGACGGAAGGCTCGGATGTCATCGTCTTCACAGGCGGCTTCCCCCGCAAGCCCGGCATGAGCCGCGAAGACCTCGTCGCCAAGAACGAAGAGGTCGTGGTGGACGTGATGAACGAGGTCAAGCGGACCTCGCCCAATGCCGTCGTCATCATGGTCACCAACCCGCTGGATACGATGGCCTATGTGGCGTACAAGATCAGCGGCTTCCCCCGCAACCGCATCATCGGCCAGGCGGGCATCCTCGACAGCGCCCGCTTCCGCACCTTCATCGCCCAGGAGTTGAACGCCTCGGTCGACTCGGTGCAGGCGTTTACCATCGGCGGTCACGGCGACGAGATGGTGCCCCTCGTCCGCGCAGCGTCGGTGGGCGGCGTACCGTTGACCCAGTTACTGTCGAAGGAGCGCATCGACGCCATTGTCGAGCGGACGCGCAAGGGCGGCGGCGAGATCGTCCAGCTGCTCAGCACCAGCGCCTACTACGCGCCCGGCGCGGCGTGCGCCCAGATGGTCGAAGCCATCCTCAACGACCGCCAGTTGATCGTACCGGTGGCGGCCTACCTGGACGGCGAGTACGGCCTCAAGGACATGTACTTCGGCGTCATGGCGAAGCTAGGCCGCAACGGCATCGAGCAGATTATCGAGGTGGACCTGGACCAGGAGGAACGCGCCGCGCTCAACAAGTCGGTGGAACTGATTCGCGGCACGATGAGTGCGCTCGTGCAGGTCAAGCCGGCCTAGAGCAGCGTAAAGCAGCTGAACAAGAAGGGGGAAGAGACGTGATGCTCTTCCCCCTTACTCTGTCTCGCCATTCTACTCCACCTGCGAGTAATTCTCAAATCGGTAGCCCGTGCCCGGCACATTCTGGATGTGGCGGGGTTTCTTGGGGTCCTCCTCGACTTCCTGCCGCAGGGCGCGAATACGCTGGTAGACCATCGTCGAGTCGCCCGGCCCCTGGCGGTCCTTGGACAGGCCCCACACATTCTCCAGGATTTCCTCGGTGGGGCACACCATGTTGAGGTTGTTATAGAGGAAGAGCAGCAGGTCGAAGTCGCGCCGTGGCAGAGTACGGGCCTTGCCCGCCACCAGGACGCGGCGCGAGGCCGGATCGATGAAGATACGCGGAATCGAGGCCCGCAGATACTCCGCGAAGAGACTGGAGGCCAGACTGCCGTCGCTGGCTAGATAGCCGTGCCGCGTCAAGTTGTTCATGGCCGCGGCGACGCCGTTGGTGGCGACAGGCGTCCCGCCATAGACGACGGCCATCAAGACGTCGCGCTCCGTCGAGCGTAGCGCTGGGCTGTTCCAGATTTGGTCAAACGTGTCACGCAGCGCCTCACTGAAGCGCGGGCGGAGGGCCTCCGGCTCGACCTTCCCCTGCAACGCCGCTTCGAACAGGGCCGAGACGACGTGCTGGACAAACGCCGGTACGCGGCCCGCGAGCGCCAGGATCGCCTCCTGATACGGTTCCAGGGCGACGCCCGACATCTGGGAGGTGAGGCAGACGAACCGCTCGAATTCCTCCTGGCTCCACGCCCCGAGGCGGAGGACGGGGATACCGCCGCCGAAGGGCGAGCCGCCGTTGGTCGGCAGGCGCAATTCATCCAAGGGGACGCGGCTGGTGAGAATGAGGACCGGCTTGCCGTCGTTGGCGCACGCCCGCAAATGGTCGAAGAAGTCGGCGGGGAAAGTCGCGAGGGCTTCGAAGTTGTCGAGCAAGAAGACCCAGCGTCCTGGCGACTGCCGAATCACCGTCGAAACGCCGTCAGCCAGCAGCCGCACATCACTCTCCGTCGCATTCAGCGGCGCATCGGGTTGGTATGTCAGGATGATGGACGCCAGGCGGCGGTAGAAGTCGACCGGCTCGCGGATGCGGTCCGCGCAGTCAATCAGGGCCATGCCGACGACGACATCGGCCAGGCTGGCCTGGACATCCGATTGGAGGAGACGATTGAGCAGCGAGGTGCTGCCCAGGCGCGGCGGGGCGAGAATGACCAGGGATGTCCCACGTCGAATCCGCGCCACGATTTGCCCAAGCTCTACCTCGCGACCGTAGAAGTCTTCGGCGGTGCGGATGGGTTCGTCGGTGACATAAGGGTTTGTCAACCAGGGACTGCCCATCATAGCTCTGATCTCCGCGCGCGGGGTGATGAGTGAGACGAGCCGCTCTTCACGCATGTGT
>CAZLBQ010000315.1:0-7646 GCA_964557745.1 uncultured Anaerolineales bacterium | reverse complement strand
GACGATGGACGATGGACGATGGACGACGGACGATGGACTTAAGACTCAGGACCAAGGACTAAGGACCAAGGACCAAGCGCGTCCATCGGCGCTACTTTTGGTTGTGGACGCTGTGCGCGACCCCGGCAACCTGGGGACGCTGCTGCGCAGCGCGGCGGCCGTAGGGGTGGACGAGGTCCTGCTCGCGCCGGGGACGGTCGATGTCTACAACCCGAAGGTGGTGCGGGCGGGGATGGGCGCACACTTCACCGTGCCCGCGCTGGCCCTGACCTGGGAAGAGGTCCAGGCGCGGCTGGCGGGGGTTGCGACACGCGTGGCCGCCATGGACGGGTCTCAGCCCTACGACGCGGTCGACTGGACGGTCCCGTCGGCGCTGGTCGTCGGGAGCGAGGCGGAGGGGGTCAGCGCCGTCGCGCGTACCGTTGCGCGCGACAGCGTGTCCATTCCCATGCGGCCGGGAGTCGAGTCGCTCAACGCCGCCATGGCCGCCACGGTCATCCTGTTCGAGGCGGCGCGCCAGCGAAGGCAGACGGTTGCAGGTTGAACTTCCTCCTCCCTACGCCTTAACCTGTAACCTTCAACTTTCAACCTTCAACCGACCTGGCCTTCGGCCCTGATGGGAATCTATGCTATCATTGTAGTGTTAGCCTCCGAGGAGCGAGCCTATGTTTCAACCGGTGAGTCCGAGAGTTGATTTCCGCGAGTTGGAGCGCGACGTGCTCCAGTTCTGGAAGCGTCGTGATATCTTTAAGCGCAGCATGCAGATCCGCAAGGATGCGCCGCGCTTTGTCGTCTTTGAGGGGCCGCCCACGGCCAACGGCATGCCCCACTACGGCCACGTCCTGACCCGCGTCTTCAAGGACATCGTCCCGCGCTACCAGACGATGAAGGGCAAGTATGTCCTGCGCAAGGGCGGCTGGGACACCCACGGCCTGCCGGTCGAGGTCGAGGTCGAGAAGCGCCTTGGCTTCCGCAACAAGCAGGACATCGAGGCTTACGGCGTTGGCAAGTTCAACGAGTTGTGCCGCGAGAGCGTCTTTGGCTACGTCAACCAGTGGATCGAGATGTCGGACCGCCTCGGCTTCTGGTTTGACCTGGACGACGCGTATATCACCCTGGACCCGAACTACATCGAGTCGGTGTGGGCCATCCTGCGCAACTTCTGGGACCGCGACCTGCTCTACAAGGGCTTCAAGGTCGTCCCGTACTGCACACGCTGCGGCACGGCGCTGTCGAGCCACGAGCTGGCCCAGGGCTACGACGAGGCCGAAGACCCGTCGGTCTACGTGCGCTTCGCCCTGCGTGACGAGCCAAACACCTACTTCCTGGTCTGGACGACCACGCCCTGGACGCTGCCCGGCAACGTCGCCCTGGCGGTGGGCGAGAACCTGGACTACGTGGTGGTCGAGCAGGACGGACAGCGGCTCATCCTGGCTGAGGCCCTGTTGGGGCAGGCTCTCCGGGGCGAGTACACCGTCGTGGGGCGGATGAAGGGCCGCGACTTGTTGGGCAAGCGCTACGTCCCGCTGTACTCCTTCCTGCCGGTGACGAAGGACTACGCCTACGTCGTCGCGGGCGACTTCGTCAGCATCGAGGACGGCACCGGCATCGTCCACATCGCGCCGGCGTTTGGCGCCGACGACCTCGAAGTGGGCAAACAGTACGACTTGCCCATCCTCCAGACGGTCAACGCCCAGGGCCAGTTCATCGACGCGGTCACGCCGTGGGCCGGGCAGTGGGTCAAGGCGGCCGACCCGCACATCACCGAGAACCTACGCTCGCGTGGTCTGCTGTACCACGTCGGGACGTACACCCACACCTACCCGTTCTGCTGGCGCTGCGGCACGCCGCTGCTGTACTACGCCCGCGACACGTGGTACATCCGCACGACGCAGTTCAAGGAGCAACTGCTCGCCAACAATGACAAGATCGGCTGGGTCCCTGACCACATCAAGAAGGGCCGCTTTGGCGAGTGGCTGGCGAACAACGTCGACTGGGCGTTGAGCCGCGACCGCTTCTGGGGCACGCCGCTGCCGCTGTGGGAGTGCGATAACCCGACGTGCCACGAGCGGGTGTGCATCGGCTCGCGCCAGGAACTTACCCAGGCGACGGGCGTCGACTACACGGGCCTCGACCTGCACCGCCCGTTTGTGGACGAGGTGACGTGGCCGTGCCGCTGCGGGCAGGGCACGATGCGCCGCGTCCCCGAGGTCATCGACGTCTGGTTCGACTCGGGCGCCATGCCCTACGCCCAGTGGCACTACCCGTTCGAGAACGAGGCGCTGTTCAAGGAGCAGTTCCCGGCTGACTACATCTGCGAGGCCATCGACCAGACGCGTGGCTGGTTCTACTCGCTGCACGCCGAGGCCACGCTCCTCTACGACAGCGTGGCTTACAAGAACTGCCTTGTCCTGGGGCATGTGCTGGCCGAAGACGGCTCGAAGTTGAGCAAGTCTAAGGGCAACTACGTCCCGCCCGTCCAGGTCATCGATACCTACGGCGCGGAGGCGGTGCGCTGGTACTTCTTCAGCCGCCCCGCCTGGGCGCCGGGGCGCTTCGACCCGGCCGGCGTCGGCGAGGTCATCCGCCAGTTCATGCTGACGCTGTGGAACACCTACAGCTTCTTCGTCACCTACGCCAACCTCGACGGCTGGACGCCTCAGGGCGACGCTAAGACTGAGGGAACCGCCCTCACCGACCTCGACCGCTGGCTGCTGGCTGAGTTGCACGAACTGGTCGAGACGGTGGACGAGAGCCTGGCGACCTACCAGATCCACGTCGGCGCCAAGGCCATCGAGCAGTTTGTCGATAGCCTGTCCAACTGGTACGTGCGGCGCTCGCGGCGGCGCTTCTGGAAGGGCGCGGGCGAGGACGACGCCGACAAGCAGGCGGCGTACAGCACGCTGTACACGGCGCTGACGACCCTCGCCAGCCTGCTCGCGCCGTACATGCCATTCCTGGCCGAGAGCCTGTACGACAACCTGGTGCGCTCGGTCAACCCGGACGCGCCTGAGTCGGTCCACCTGACCGATTGGCCCACGCCGCCCGCCGCCTGGCAGGACGAGACGCTCCTCCAGCAGATGCGCCTCACCCAGCGCCTGGCGTCCGTCGGCCACGCGGCCCGCAACAAGGCGGGGGTCAAGGTCCGCCAGCCACTGGCCGAGGCCATCGTCGCCGTGCGCACGCCCGACGAGGCCGCAACCGTCGCGGCCCAGGCCGACCTGCTGGCCGACGAGTGGAATGTCCAGAAGGTGAGCAGCACGGGCGAGGGTGACCTGGTCAACTACCGCGTGCGCGTCAACCCGGCCAAGCTCGGACCGAAGTACGGCAAGCGCCTGCCCACCATCCGCCAGGCGGTGGAGGCAGCCGACGCGACGGCGCTGGCGCGCCTGCTGCGCGCGGGCCAGCCGGCGCCACTCGCGGTCGATGGCGAGACGGTCGAACTGCTGCCCGAGGAGATGAACGTCGAGGTCACGGACCGGCCGGGCTACACCGTCGCGGACGAGGGCGGGCTGGTCGTCGCGCTCGACACAACGCTGACCGACGAACTGCGTCGCCTGGGCCTGGTGCGTGAGCTGGTGCGCCGCATCAACGCCATGCGCAAGGACGCTGGCTTTGAAATTGCTGACACCATCACCACCTACTACCAGGCGGACGACGAGTTGGTAGACCTGATGCGGAGCGAGGCGAAGATGATCGCCGGCGAGACGTTAAGCCGTAGCCTCGAAGCGGCCGCGCCCCCGGCCGGCGCGTACACCGAGACCTTCGCCCTGGACGGCCACCAGTTGACTCTGGGCCTGGTGAAGAACTGAAGCTGAACCGCGAGGCATGAGGGGGCACGCTTCGAGCGCCTTCACGCCTCGCGGTCAGGCATGACCTTTATCGTATTACGGAGTACCCTATGCCATCTCCCCTCAGTCAGGAGCAGTTGGAACATTTTCGCTCGGTCTTGCAGAGCGAGCAGCAGTCGCTCATCGAGGAGCAGGACCGGCTGATGGACGAAGTGCGCGCCTACACCCAGGGCAGCGAGCAGCGCGACGACTACGGCGAGGACAACGCCGACCGCGGCACCGACATGTTCGAGCGCGAGAAGAATATCACCCTGGTGGAGACGCTGGGAGCGCGGCTGGAACAGGTCCGCCACGCGCTGAGGCGCATCGACGAGGGGACGTATGGGCTATGCGAGGTCTGCGGTCAGCCCATCAACCCGGAGCGCCTGGACGCCCTGCCCTCGGCCACAACGTGCATCAAGGATGCGGAGAAGGCGCGCAGTGGACGCTAATCCGATGACACGGCGCGGTGGGCGCGCTCTCACGTTTCTCGTCGCCCTGGTCGTGTGGCTCGTGGACCAGGCGACCAAGGCGCTCATTACACGGAACATGAGCCTGGGGGAGATGGTGGCGCCGTTCCCGGCCCTCGCCAACCTCTTTACCTTTACCTACACGACCAACACCGGCGCGGCGTTTGGCCTGTTCCCGGACTCGGGCTTCATCTTCGTCATTATCGCCCTGGTGGTCATCAGCGCGATTGTGCTCGTCTACGACCGCCTGCCGACCGAGCACGTCCTGGTCCGTGTCGCGCTCGGCCTGCAACTGGGCGGCGCGCTGGGCAACCTGACCGACCGCCTGACGCGCGGCTCCGTGGTCGACTTCTTCGACTTCAAGATCTGGCCGGTGTTCAACGTCGCCGACAGCGCCATCGTCGTGGGTGTCCTCATCCTGGCCTACTATCTGCTCCAGGACGACCGCCCGGCGGCGCGCGCTGTGCCCGTTCCAGAGGGAGAAGGGGCAGGCGAGAACCCGACGCGGGCGGACGGCTAGAAATGAGTAGCGCTAGAATGCGGTATTTCGAGAAGGAAGATGTTCTGCACCTCGTCATTGCCGACGAGCCAGAGACTCGCAGCCTGGAGCTTACCCCCACGATCACCGTCGAGTTGAACGACAAGAACGAACTGATCGGGGTCGAGATTCTGCAAGCGAGCGCCTTCCTGCGCGACGCGGTCCTCGAATCCATCCAGGCGCGGACACTCCAGGTCTTGGCCGCGGAAGCCGTCTAGCATCTGCTCTTACCCGGCTGCATGAATCTCACCCTCCCCCCCACGTCCGTCGGCGAGCGGCTGGACAAGGCGCTTGCCGACGCCCTGCCCGACCTGTCGCGGGCCATGCTCCAGAAGCTCATCAAGGATGGCGAGGTCCGAGTGGCGGGCCGTCCTGTCAAGCCCAGCTATCGCGTCGCGGGCGGGGAGACGGTCGAAGTCAACGTCCCGCCGCCCGCCCCCCTCGAAACCCAGCCCGCCCCCGACATCCCCCTCGACATCGTCTACGAAGACGCCGACCTGCTGGTGCTCAACAAGCCGGCCGGTCTCGTCGTCCACGAGGCCCACGGCCACATCGGCGATACTCTCGTCAACGCCCTGCTGGCCCACATACCCGATCTGGGCGGCATCGGCGGCGTCCAGCGTCCCGGCATTGTCCACCGCCTCGACAAGGACACCTCTGGCCTGCTGCTCGTCGCCAAGCATGACCGCGCCCAGCGCGCCCTCCAGGAGCAGTTCAAGTCGCGCACCGTGGACAAGGTCTATCTGGCCCTGGTCGAAGGCCACTTGAACCCGCCCCGCGGCCGCATCGATGCCCCCATTGGCCGCGACCCGCGTGAGCGCAAGCGAATGGCCGTCGTTCCCGACGGCCGTCCCGCCCAGACCGAGTATCTTGTCTTGGAGGTCCTGCCTACCACGACTCTGGTCGAAGCCCATCTCCTGACCGGCCGCACCCACCAGGCGCGGGTCCACTTCGCCTCGCTGGGCTACCCCATCGTCGGCGACCGCGTCTATGGCCGCCGCAAGCCGACCATCCCCCTCGCCCGCCACTTCCTCCATGCCTATCGGCTGACGTTCACCCTCCCCAGCACGGGCGAGCGCGTCACCTTCACCGCCCCGCTCCCTCCCGACCTCCGCGCCGCCCTCGCCCAACTGGGCAGCCAGTGGGGGACCATTGACGACTGACGATTGACGATTGCGGCCCTGCCCCCTCGCCCCTATTCCTCACCGGCCATCATCCAGCTCGAGCACGTAGCGGCCCTTATCTGAGCGGGCTGACATAATCTTCATCTCGCGCAACGTGTTGTTGTTCTCCAGGAAGCCGTTCAACTGGCGTTCCACCGCTGGCAGGACGCTCTTGACGGCCTCCGGAATGAGCTGCTGCGGGATGGGCAGCGGCCCGACCTCGACCTTATCCAGGTTCAGCGCCAACCGCCCGTCGACGGCCTGGGTGCCCACGCGAGCGCGCACGGGGACGGTTGGCTTGAGTGGGCCGACTGACACCGTCACCTTGCCGTCGATGATGACCTGCCCGCCGTCGCCGACCTTGAGTTCGGCCCCGGGCTGGAGTGGGCTATCGGGCGGGACGGATTTCTGGAACTGGTCGTTGAGGAATGGCTCACTGAGGGAGACGATGATGTCGCTTGGCCCGCCGGCCGGCTTGGCCGGGGCGGGTGCGCTGGCCGTCGGCGCGGCAGGGGGTTGATTGGCAGGTCGAGTGGCGGACGGCGTCGGCGCGCCGACGGCTGTCGCGCCGTTCATGACGCCGCTGGCGAAGCCAAACCACCAGACACCGGCCCCGGCGAGGACCGCGCCGAGCAGGAAACCGAGAACGGAGCCGAGGACGAATGTTGTGCGCGGGTTGCTCATGCTGCACCTGATACGGGGTCCAAGTGGATAGACAGGGCGGCGTCAGTGGTGTGGACGGCCGTGATGGCGAGCGGGCCGTCGAGGGCATCGAGGATACGGGCGTTGAGCCGCTCTTCCAACTGGCGCAACGGGCCTTGCGCCAGCTTCTGGCTCAGCGTCTGGGGCACCGGCAGGCCCGCGACGTGGACCTTGGTGAGGGTCGCCGTGAGGCGCCCTCCGCTGGCGTCAAGGTGGATTTGCAGCCGCGCGGGCGCGCTGAGCGGCAGGCCAAACTGCTCGCCGAGCGGCGCATCGAGGACCAGGCGACCGCTAGGCCGCACATCGAGGATGCCTTGCTCGCCGAGGCTGGTCCACGCGCCGCTGAGCCAGTCGGCCAGGTGACGCTGCAGGTAGGCCTCGCTGAGGGTGATGACGACATCGGCACGTGGCGGCATAGACGCTTCCTCCCAGGCTAAGCATAGTCACAACCGGACGGCGTGCAACTCACCAACAGACCGCTGGACCACGGAAGTCACGGCAGGACGCGGAGGACGTGGAACACGATACGATGGACGACCGTATCGTGTCAAGTCCCATGATTGCGAGTGGTCACATGGCGATCAGGACCACGGCGACGAGGACGGCAGCCACGCCGAGCGTCTGTAAGCGGCTCAGGCGCTCGCCGAGGAGCAGCCACGCCAGCAAAGCGGTGGAGGCCGGGTACAGGGAGGATAGCACTGCCGCGACGTCCAGCCGGCCCGCCTGTGCGGCCAGAACGTAGAACAGGTTGCCGCCCGCGTCCAGGAGACCCGTCAGGAGGAACAAGGCATAGGGCAGAGGGCGCAGCGCCGAGGACGGCGTCGTCTGTCCTCGGCTCGTAATGAGGAACAGCGGGAGCATGACCAGCGAGGAAGCGGCGCGCGAACCGGCGAGGGGCCAGAAGACGGCGGCGTCGCCGGCCTGGGCGATGAGGGCCAGGAAA
>CAZLBQ010000314.1:0-7677 GCA_964557745.1 uncultured Anaerolineales bacterium | reverse complement strand
GCACGTTCGCCACCGTGGTCGAGCCGAAGATCGAGGACGAGTTGATCAAGACGGGCAAGGCGAAGCTCATCTTCCGCGACTTCCAGTTCCTTGACCGCCAGTCGAACGGCCAGCCCAACCCCATGGGCGAGTCGCACCGCGCGGCCCACGCCGCGCACTGCGCCAAGGACCAGGGCAAGTTCTGGGAGATGCACGACACCCTGTTCGCCAACCAGCCCAAGACGGGCAACAAGGGCGGCTTCAGCGACACCAATCTGGAGGGCTTCGCCCAGACCATTGGCCTAAACATGGACCAGTTCCGGGCGTGCATGAAGAACAACGCGGGCGACATCAACAAGCTCATCGAGCGCAGCATGAATGACGCCAAGGGCAAGCAGGTCCAGGGGACGCCGACGCTATTCATCAACGACCGCAAGGTCGAGAGTGGCGAGTGGGATACCATCAAGGCGGCGGTGGACCTGGCGGAGACGGCCAAGTGAGAGTCGTATCCTCGTGGGCGGCCTCGATCACCGTCCTGTTCACCCTGCTTCTGAGCGCCTGCGCCGGCAGCACGACGGCCACGCCCACTAGCGTCCCCGCCGCGACGCCCTCGGCGGCTGCGCCTCAGGCAACCCAAGGCGCGGTGGCTCAGGCGCCAGGGGCGACGGCGGCCAGTCCGCAGGCCACCGGCGCGGCCGGGACACCGGCCCCCCGCGCGACCATCGTGCAGCCGAAAGAGCTGCCGAGCAAGGGGGCGAAAGAGGCCCCCGTCACGATTGTCGAGTTCTCCGACTTCCAGTGACCGTTCTGCCGACGCTTTGCGCTCGAGACGGCCCGTGAGGTCGAGAAAGACTACATCAGCAAGGGTTTGGTGCGTTTCGTCTACTTTGACCTGGCATTTCTTGGCCAGGAGTCGGTGGATGCGGCCGACGCAGCCCACTGCGCTCAGGACCAGGACAAGTTCTGGGAGTATCACGACCTGTTGTTCGGCAATGCCAAGAACGAGAACGCGGGCGACTTCAAGCGCGAGAATCTGGACAAGTTCGCCCAGCAACTCGGTCTGAACATGACCCAGTTCGGGCAGTGCATGGACAGCCACAAGTATCGCGACTTTATCCAGGCCGAGGCGCAGGAGGCGCGCCGCAACGGCGTCTCGTCCACGCCGACCATCTTCGTCAACCGCACGCCGCTGCAGGGCTTCGTGCCTTACGAGAACGAGAAGGCGGACCGCACCATCACCATCGCACCCGGCGCGACCATCACTGCCGCCGACAAGCTGAAGGTTGGCGCTAACGTATGCTTGAGCGGTGAGGCGGACAACAACCGCCGCCTGACGAAGGGTGAGGTGAGCGACCCGCCGGGCGATGACCAGAAGCTGTGCGGCGACGTCAAGAAGTACGCGGCAGCGACGGCGGACAATCCAGGCGAGTTGATTATCACTGAGACGGTCGCCGGGCTAAAGCAGATTATCGAAGAGGAGTTGAAGAACAAGAAATGAGCAAGCGCGATAAGCCTCGCAAGAACAGCGCGCCGCGCCCACCTCGCGTTCCCCAACCTCCCGCGACGCTGATGAGCGCGTCGAGTAGCCCGAGCGCGTCGGGCGTGGCCCGCGCGGCCCTACCGACGACCGCCGCCGAGAGCGGCCCGACGACGACGTCACGCCTCGTCAGCTTCTTCAAGACGCCGCGCGGCATCATCGCCGGGCTGGCGGCGCTGGGTATCCTCGACTCGCTCTATCTCTCTTATGTCAAGATTTTCGAGGCCAAGCCGTTCTGCGCCGGCATCGGCGACTGCGAGACGGTCAACTCCAGCCCATACTCGGTCTTCGCAGGCGTCCCGATCGCCTTCCTCGGCGTGGGAATGTATACCGTCGTCCTACTGCTCGCGCTCCTCGCGCCGCGCCTGCCGCGCAGCCTGGCCCCCTATGTGCCCCTGGCGACGTTCGCCATCGGCCTGGGCGGCGTCCTGTACTCGGCCTACCTGACGTATCTCGAGCTGTACGTCATCGAGGCCATCTGCATCTACTGCGTCATCTCGGCCATCCTGGTGACGCTGATTTTCGCGACGTCCCTGGTCTGGCTGCTGCGTGGCGGCGCGATCGAGACGGCGTAACCCTGCGCGAATGTCAACGCTGGGCGCCCCTGATGGGGTCTATGATGTCATCGTCGTCGGGAGCGGCCCGTCGGGCAGCACGACGGCGCTACGGCTGGCGCGGTGCGGCTGGCGGGTGCTTCTCCTGGAGCGCGATCGCCTGCCCCGCGCCAAGACCTGCGCGGGCGGTCTGCCGCGCAAGACACTCGAGGCGGTAGGGATTGACGTCAGCGACGTGGCCGAGGCGTCCATCCGGCGCGGCATCGTCACCTATCGCACTACCCACCCCTTGGAGATGAGGTTTGAGCGCCCGCTAGGGCAGACGGTGATGCGGGCCAACTTCGATGCGAAGCTGGCCCGCGCGGCTGTTGAGGCGGGAGTCGAGTTGCGCGAGGGCTGCCGCGTGCGCGGCGTGACGCAGACGGGGGATGAAGTCATCGCCCAGACCGAGGCGGGCGAGTTTCGCGCTCGGACGCTGGTGGGAGCCGACAGCGTCAACTCGGTGGTTGCCCGCGCCGTCGGCCTCATGCCGAAGCGCCGCGCGGCGGTGGCCATCGAGGCCGAGATGCCCGTCCCACCCGACGCGCTGGAGCGTTACCGCGACGCGCTAGTGTTCGACTTCGGCCTGATTCCCCACGGCTACGCCTGGATTTTCGCCAAGTCCGACCACCTGTCGGTGGGCGCGGCCGTCTTCCACGACCAGGGCGACAAGCACATCCGCCAGCGCCTCATTGACTACGCCACACGCGTGGGGCTGCTGGCGCCGGGCCAGCCCCTCGACTGCCCGTGCAAAGGCCACCTCATCCCGCTAGGCGACGGTCCGCGCCCGCTCCACCAGGGGCGCGTCCTCCTGGTCGGTGACGCCGCCGGGCTGGCCGACCCCTTCCTGGGCGAGGGCATCTACTACGCCGTGCGGAGTGGGCTGCTAGCCGCCGAGGCGCTGGACGAGGCGTTGCGAGGGCGCTCAGTCGACCTGTCCTCGTACACCGAGGGCGTCAACGCCGAGATCATCACCGAGTTCGGCTACGCGCTGCGCTTCGCGAAGTGGTGCTACCGCATGCCGCGTGTCGCCCACTGGCTGCTCCGGACGCGGCCGGCGTTGCGCGCCGCGCTCGCCGACGCGCTGGAAGGTCATGGCACGTGGCAAGGGCTGTGGCACGACGGCGTGCGCTCGCTGCTACCACTGCCGCGCCACGCCAATCTCCCCGTCTCCCCCCTCCATCGGGTCGACTAAACCTACCTACACACGGTATTAGACAACCAGACCCTCAGAGTTGTCGGAAACTCTGAGGGTCTCTCTTTTCCGACGTCACTTCCCGCCGGTCGCCGTCATCATCAGGTCATCCCACTTGGCCCATTCGAGGTTGCCCTCGATCTTCTGGCCGTTGACGAAGAAGGTCGGCGTGCCGGTCAGCTTGAGGGTGTTCTGGGCGTCCTGGGTCGACGCCTTGACGGCCGGCAGATAGCGCCCGCTGTCGATGCACTGGTTGTACAACTCAGGCTGGATGCGCCCGACCTCGGCCGCCATCGCCTTGAGCTTGGCCGCGCTAAACGCGCCCTCGTTCTGCCCCTGCTGGCGGGCGAAGAGCAGGTCGTGGTAGGGCCAGAAGCGGCCTTGCTCGTGGGCGCATAGCGCCGCCGCCCCTGCCGCCTCGCTCTCCGCGCCGCGAATCGCCATGTCGCGCCAGATGATGCGCAGCTTGCCCGTGCTGATGTACTTCTCACGCAGCTTGGGCAGCACGTCCTGGGCAAAGATGCGGCAGTAGGGACACTGGAAGTCGGAGAACTCGAGAATCGTGACCGGCGCGTTGGCGGGGCCTTCCGAGGGGAAGCCCTCCGGCGTTGAGTCAGGACGGTTTGCGCCGCTGGGGTAGACGACCTGCCCCGGTTGGGGCTGGCCCGCGCCGCCGACCTGGATGGGCGCGCCGCCCGGTTGGACCTGGATAGGCGCGCCACCGGGCTGAACTTGGATGGGTACGGCGCCGGGTGGCAATTGGGCGCCGCTGGCGGGAGCCGCGTTCGACGCGGGGGCCTGGGCGACCTCGGCCTGGTTGTTGAAGTAGACCGTCAACAGCAGCAGGCCAACCACAACGAGCAGGGCCAGGGCGGCAGTCAACAGGACGTGAGTGGGGCGAATGACGATCTCGCGGCCAGTGCCAGCCGGAGGCGCGGCTTTCTTTGCGGCCGAGGACGGGGAGGGGGATTTCTTAGCCATCATACACCTTGTTATTCAATCGGACAGGGCGCGAAGAGGGCAGAGACTCGCTCGCTCCCCCATCGCGCCCTGTTTTCTGTTACGATCAGCCCATTGACTCACTGGCTCAAGACATCGGCCAGCAGTCGCTCAATCTGGTCGGCATTGCCAAACGCGCCGCGCCGTAGTTGCCGCGCGACCCCGTCGCGGTCGATCAGCCAGGTCGTCGGGTAGCCGGTGACGCGGTATTGCTGCGCGACGGCGGTGTCCGGGTCCAGCACAGTCGGGAACGACAGGCCCCAGGTCTTCATGTACTGGGCCACGCGCTCCGGCGACTCGGCCTGGTTGACGCCCAGCACGACCAGCCCCTGGTCCTTGTACTTACGGTAGGTCTGCTCCAGGGCCGGCATCTCGATGAGGCACGGCGCGCACCACGTCGCCCAGAAGTTGAGGAGGACGGGCTTGCCCTTGAGGTCACTCAGCTTAAGCGTCTGGCCGTCGGGCGTCTGGAGGGTGAACGCCGGCGCAGGCTGTCCAGGCGTTACCTTACCGACACCGTCATCGGCGTTGGGAAGGTTAGCCTTGGCGACCGGGGCGTTCACGGGCGCGGTGCGCGCGAGGCTCTGCACGGGGCGCGACGGCAGTTCGACCACCTCGGATTCGGTGGCCGTCAGGCGCTTGCCCAGCATAAAGCCGATGCCCAGCACGGCAAGGAGCGCCGCCACAATCCCCAGCGCCGTGAGCGTGGGGGCCAGCCGCCCCCAGCCGGTGCTGGACGAGCGGCTTAGAGTCGTATCAGTCATGCGTCGTACTCCAAACAAACCACACGCAACGTCAATCTCGCGGCTGTTGTTTGTAACGCACGACGCGGACCGGAGATACGGGTAAGGGAGACGGTTAACTCTTCTTGGCGCCGACTCGATAGGTGGCCTGGGTAGGGACGTACTCGCTGACGAACTTCTCGCGGCTCACCACCTGGCCACCGCGCTTCGTGACGCGGTAGTAGGTGATGTCCATGCCCTCGCGGGGCCACTCGACCTGCTTCTGTTGGCCAACGGGCAGCGTCGCGTCTTCCTGGTACACGGGCGGCCCGGGCGGGACACGGTTCGCCACCGTCGGCCCTTCGAGGCTCACCTGACGGTCGGGCTTCGTCCCATAGAGGCGGACCGTCAGGGAAGCAGCGGTGGGGTTAACAACAGTTTGCATGAGAAGGTACGCGCCCGTATCGTTCCTGAACTTGAGATCGACATCGGGCGTAAAGACTGTCGCTTCCAGGCCCAGGGGCTTGCCCCCCTGCTCGTAGTAGCTGACGCGGTAGGCGTGGGCGTAGCGCTCGACAATGGGCAGGCCGGTCCAGAAGGCAGCGCGGAAGATAGTTGTGGACACCTGGCACACCCCACCGCCCGCGCCGCGCTGCGTCTGGTTGTCGACGATGATGAGCGTCTCGTCGTAGCCCGTCGCGGCGCTGACCTCGCCCACCGTCGCGTTGAACGAGAAGACTGTGTTGGGAGGGATGACCACACCGTCGAAGCGCGAGGCGGCCAGTTGGATGTTGCGGACGCGGCCCGGTTCGGACCCCTGGAACAGGCTCGTCTCTTCCCAGACCAGCTCGCGGATGCCGAGATTGTCCAATTGACTGCTATCGACAGCCGGCGGGCGGCGCTTGACGACGGCTTCGGCGCGCCGCTCGGCGACAGGGGGATTGGACTGGCTGAGCGAGGCCCGCGCCGCGTCGAGCAGACGGTCTGTGGTGGCGAACACGTCCAGGACGAGGCCGTCCTGGCTGGCCTGGACAACGCTCGGCTGCCGGTTGGCCGCGTCCCAACGCAAGCGCGCGTCCTGGGCCGGGCGGTCGATGTCCGTCGAGAGGCGCGCCGTCCACGCCTGGAGCTTGCTCTTGTCCAACCCTGCCGACAGCCGCCCCTCCGCGTCGATGGTGTACGCCAGCATGGCTTGCAAGTCGGCGGGCCGCAGCGTCCAAGCGCGGTCGCCGTAGACCAGGCTCAACGGAGCGCCGGTCAATCGCGCGGCTTGCCCTGCCGCCTCGCTGGCGTCACCCACCTGGGGCGGCGCGTCGGTCATGGGCAATTCGATGGTCGCCGTCGCGCCCTGGCGCAAGACGGTCTGCAATTGGGCGACAAACGGGGGGATGTCTAGCCGCCGTCCGGCCTGGCCGGGCACGGCGTAGGTCGTCGTCCCAGCGACCGCAACCGAGGCATCCTTCGGCGCGACGGCCGTCTCCTCGGCCAGCCGCGCGATATAAGCATTGAAGGGCGTCGGGTCCAGGGTGATGGCCGGCGGCAGGACCATCGGCCGCGCCAGGAGGACTAACGCCTGGAGCGGGCCGAGCGGCGCCTGGCGGCCCACCCGGTAGGCGTTGGCGGCCGTCGCGTCGGGGTCCAGGCGCGCCCCCAGGTCGATATAGCGCGGGGCCCACAGACGCGCCCCACTCCGCAGCGTTACGACACGCGCGCCCTGCGCAGGCGCAGCCTGGCGGCGCAGCAAGTCGGCGGCCTGGGCCTGGGTCAGCCCGCCCAGGTCATACCCCGCCGCGCGCACGCCCAGATAGACGCGGTCGCGGTAGACGGCGAAGTAGGCGCCCAGGGCCAGGGTCACCAGGAGAGTCAGGTAGAGGAGAGAGCGCTTCACACTGTTATTGTAAAGACGATTGCCCACAGGGTCAAACTGTGCTCGACGCTCCGCGATCCACGCGAGGGCAGGAGTATTATATTTTTGTAACTAATTCGCGCCATCGCCGCCAAAATTGCGCCTTTTCACGTTGACTTCACGCTATGACTATGGTACAATCCGGTCGTGTCACGTCCGGTCGACCTCTCGACCCAGCCGCAGTTCCCAATAGCCAGTGTTCTGAAGAACGGCCCATGCAGCCCGCCCCCCAGCTTGAGACGACGCTTCAGCCGTCGCCGCAGCTCATTCTGACCCGCGAGCTTCTCGCCCTCGACGCCGATGACCTCGGCGAGCGCATCGAGGCCGAGCTGGCGAGCAACCCCGCGTTGGAATGGGCGAGCCTGCCCCCACCGCGTGTCGCGACGCGCCAACTGGCCGCCGACGTCACGCCGGACGACGTCATCGCCGCCCCCCCGGACCTGGCGGCTCATCTGTTGTCCCAACTCCGCGTCCAGCTCACCGCCGATGACGAGTGGCTGGCGGCCGAGGTGGTCGAGCGGGTCGATCAGCGCGGCTGGTTCACCGAATCGACACCGGACCTGGCCGCCCAATTAGGGGTCGAAGCGAGCCGCCTGGAACACGTGGTGAGTGTCTTGAGAACACTTGACCCGCCCGGTATCGGCGCCCGCGACGCCCGCGAGGCGCTCCTCATCCAGCTCGACCAACTCGACGGCCCGCCCGCGCGGCGAGCGCTGGCGCGGCGGCTGGTCGCTGATCACCTGGCC
>CAZLBQ010000313.1:0-7710 GCA_964557745.1 uncultured Anaerolineales bacterium | reverse complement strand
TCGGGGTATTCGTCGCCTCGGGCTGGAGCGTCGGCGTCTTGCCAAAGGGCGTCGTTGCCGTTGCCGTCGGCGTCAGGGTCGCGGTCCCCGTCGGGGTATTCGTCGCCTCGGGCTGGAGCGTCGGCGTCTTGCCAAAGGGCGTCGTTGCCGTTGCCGTCGGCGTCAGGGTCGCGGTCCCCGTCGGGGTATTCGTCGCCTCGGGCTGGAGCGTCGGCGTCTTGCCAAAGGGCGTCGTTGCCGTTGCCGTCGGCGTCAGGGTCGCGGTCCCCGTCGGGGTATTCGTCGCCTCGGGCTGGAGCGTCGGCGTCTTGCCAAAGGGCGTCGTTGCCGTTGCCGTCGGCGTCAGGGTCGCGGTCCCCGTCGGGGTATTCGTCGCCTCGGGCTGGAGCGTCGGCGTCTTGCCAAAGGGCGTCGTCGCCGTCGCCGTCGGGGTATTCGTCGCCTCGGGCTGGAGCGTCGGCGTCTTGCCAAAGGGAGGAGTCGCCGTCTGGGTCGGCGTGCCGGTCACCTCGGGGATAATCGTCGGCGTGATACCTGAAGGCCCAAAGGGTTCCACCGGGATACTGGCGGAGACGCCGGCCAGCCGGCGGTCGACGGCCAGCATCAAGAGCATCATGCCGACAAAGAGGAGAAGTGGCAGCAGTCTCGAGTGTCGCATCAAGGCCCCCCTACCGCTCGGCCAGCGACTGGCCATCGCGGTCGACGAACTCCACGCGGTCGAGTGTTACAGTGGGCACGCCGGAGGTGAGGGCGCGGAGGGTCACCCAGAGGAGGGCGCCTTCCTGCGTCGCATCACCAACCGGCCCCAAATGCACGACCGCAACCTGTAGTTTTCCAGCCGACGCCTCACGGAGATTGCGTGCGACAGAACTGCTCTCCGGGGCGAAAAATGCCTGGCTCTCGACGCCCACCGCTGCGCCTGCCACGTCAAGCAGGCGCAACCGGGCGGGATCAAAGGACAATGTGACCTCGGCGGCTTGCGCTCCGCGCACACCTGACGCGCGCACGGTGACGACGACGTCTTCGCCCGCTGTGGCGGACACAGGAGCGTCGACAACGACCGAGGGCGAGAGGCGACGCTTCGCGGCGGGTTGGGAAGCGCGCTTCTCCTGGGGGGCCAACCAGTCCAGGGGACTGATACGGCCATAGTTGGCGCCGACAATGGTCAAGTCGGTCAGGTTGATCTTGCCGTCGCTGTTGAGGTCGCCGCGAGGTTCGGTGGCCGGGTTGGTGCCATAGTTGGCCGCGACAAGCACGAGGTCGACCAGGCTGACCTTCCCGTTCTGGTCGCCGTCACCGCCGTAGAGGAAGACGGTCGGCAAGGTGGTCGTCGGCTGATCCGGGTCCACGACGATGGACGCCTTCATACTGAGGTACTTGGGATAGCTGGCGATGACATCGTAGGGACCAGAGGGCAGCAACAGGCTGAACGAGCCATCGGCCTGGGTCTGCGTCGTGTATGGACCCGCCTGGACCTGGATGCCCGCCTTGCTGCCCCTGGCCTGGGCGCTCAGTTGCCCGGTCAGCAGCTTGGGCGGCAGGGTTGGGGTGGGCGTCAGCGTCGGCGTCGGCGTACTCGTCGGGGCCGGGGTGTCAGTGGCCGTCGGCGTGGGGGTCGGCGTGGGCGGCGGCGGGATGATGCCCGTGTCGGTGGCCGGGTCGCCCAGCAAGCCGTAAGTGTGCATCAGGTCGAGGAACGTCCCGAAGGAGTACAGCTCGGCCTTGCCCGCCATCGTCGCCGGTCCCAGGCGGCGCACGCCGGTCTTGAACAGCGCGTTGTTGAAGCCGCGGTTGAGGCGGTCGTGGCCCGTCGCCACGCCAAGGCCAGTGGGCGACCAGTTGGCGACCGAGCCTTTGCCGGCGGCGCGCACCATTTTCTCGCCCATGGAGTCCTGGTCGACGTCCTGGTAGGAGCCGACGAGACAGGTCATGTCGAGGACGACGGGGTACTGGGCGTTGCTCAGGGTATCAACATCAGCGGCGCTAAGCAGAGCCTCCTCGGCCCACTGCACAATGCTGCTGTGGCCGATGTAGGTGACGAGGCGCTCGCCCCCGTTCATGAAGCCCTGGATGGCCGCCTTCGCCGTTGCCTGCGTGAAGTGGGTCTCCCCATAGTACATCTTGTCGATGGCGAAGTTCGACGGCAGCAGGCTGGCCTGGTAATCGGCTAGACGCGGGAAGTTGCCGGCGTAGGTGTTCGGGTCGAAGTTGTCGGTTACGAACAACGTCTTGTTGGCGGGCGGCGTCGACCCCAGTGTAGACGCCTCGTAGGCGATGATCTTGTTGACCATCGTCGTTGCCTCGGCGAGGGAGTTGGCTGGCAGGCGGCCCACGTACAGGTCGGGCATGACGTCGCTGCCAACAACAGCGGCGTAGTAGTTCTCGTCGGCGGTCTCGCCCAGGTAGGGGTCGACCATCGCGGTGTAGGGCGGAATGTACTGTTTGCGGGGGCGGCCCAGGTAATTACGATAGTCGTATGTCCCGTCGCCGAGCAGGAGGACATACTGGGGCGGCAACGACCAGGTCGTCACGGCGTAGGCGAGGAAGTCGTGGATGGCCTCGGGGTCCAGGACGCCGTTGCCGAACTGGTTATAGATATCCTGGGCCTGGACAACACGGGTGGTAAAGGGGCCGGACCGATAGTCGGCCAGGGTCTGCGCCGCGCTGGTGAAGTCGACGTGAGTGATGACCAGGTAGTTGGCCGCGTTGGCGGGGTCACGCAAGTCAGGTCCGGCGCTGACCAGCTTCGTCGCGTTAGGCGTCAGCAGGGCCGGCGTCTGGAGGGCGACGGCATGGTACTTCTGGACGCCGGGCGCGGCGTCGGCAAAGCGCAACGTACCGAGGTTCGATATCTGCGCGTCGGTGAGGCGCACCGGGTTGACCGGGTCGCTGATGTCGTAGAGGCCGAGCGACGTGGTCGTAAAGCCGGTGACCTGGTACTCGCTGTAGCCGTTGACAGGAGGGAAGACCAGCAGGTTGTTCTGGGCCACGAACGACTGGCGGTAATCGACCTCGAACCAGTCGACGAAGAAGGCGTCGACGGTGACGCCGGGCAGCAACTCAATCTGCAGCCGCAGGGTATTCGCGCCGGGGACCAGAGCCGACGATGGGATGCCGTTGGCCTGGAGGAGGATGCCACGGGGGCCATCCCAGAGGGCGTCGAGGGCCAGGTAGGTGGCGTTGGCGCCAAAGAAGAACTTCTGATGATGGTCAGGGTCAATCGCATTGTTGCCCGACAGGCCGACAAACTTAGCCCGCAGGCTGACGTTGTGGGCGGTCGACGAGAGGCCGCTGAGGGGCATGCTGTAGTCCCGCACCTGAGGCGTGGTCGCGTCGACGTGGACCAGGTACTGCCAGTACCAGTGCGAGTCGCTACCACCCAGGGCGGGCAGGTTCCAGTAATAGCGGCGGTTGTCTTCGACGTGGACCGTCGTCGGGAAGTCGCTGGGCGTCGCCGCGCCCGAGGGCGGGACGCTGCGCAGTGTCATGCGCTTGCCGGCCGCACGGCCCGCGACCAGCCAGTAGACCCGCGTACCCGTGTAGCGCTGCTCGGCCTCGGGCGGGACGCGGCCATAGAAGCGGATCATATCGCCGGCGTCGAGCGCATCGTTGCCATTCTGGTCGATGGTCTCGAGGGCGACTTCAGCGCCCGAACTCAAGTTGTAGTCCTCAAACAGCTGATAGGTCGAGAGCGGGGCGACCAGGAAGGCCGGGTCGGAGATCAGCGCGCTATCGAGTTGGTAGAGGCCGTCGCGGCTGACCTCGATGCGGTAGCGCGGTCCGGCGTAGTAGTCTTGCGTCTTGGCCTGGCGCGCGCTGCTCGCCCGCGTCCGCCAACCACGCGCCTGGTCATAGTTGAGGAGCAGAGCGCGGAGCGGCTCTTCAAACGGGCCTTCGGGAACCGCCTGCCCCTTGGCGGCGCCAGCCGGCGTATGGAAGCGCACGCTGACGCGCAGGCGCGAGTAGGCCCGCAGCTCGCCGAGACTCGGGTTGTACTGGAAGGGTTGCAGGCGCACCTGGACGAAGGCCTGGCTGCGCATCGCCCCGACCTCGACGATCTCCGCCAGGTTGGTCGGCGTGAAGTCGCTGCCGACGGCCACCTGGGGTGGCAAGTCGGGGAGGCGGGTCGGGCGGGCCAGGGTCAGTAAATCGTCGGGGAGACGAGTCGCGGGGGCCGCGCCGAGGCGAACACCGCTGATGGTCCGGAGGCCGTCGGCGGCCAGAACCTCAACGGAAGGTTGCGCTCCGGCCGGGATACCCAAGGTCACGTATTTGACAGGGACCTGGGGCTGACCGGGCAGGGTGAGCGGCGAGAAGCCGGGCAGACTGGGTTCATCAAACGTAGCTGTCCCCACCTGGCGTGGCGTCGCCTGCCAGGCGGGAACGTCAAGCTCGAGGTCGAGGCCCTCGTCACTGGCCTGGAGGACCTTGACGGCATGAGCGCCGTCCGAGGTGGACGGCGCAGCGTCTGGACTCTGGCCAAAGGACGGCCAGGCGATGACGCCAAAGAGGAGCAGGGCAAGCACAAGCGCGGCCCAGCGCACCGAGTAACGATCTTCTCGTGGAGCCATCCGACCTGGCTCGCCGTTGCGACGTACCATCATGAAGACCTTAATCTAGAAGCACAAGCTAACCACTGTTGGCGCTTACGTGATCACTGCTGGGCAAGGGCGCCACGTTCGGAGCCTTCCGTGGCGCCCTGCCCCTCCCCGCCTAGCGGGGTTGACTGCTGAGACTACCGGCAGGCGAGGCCTGCTTGAGCACCATCGGGATGAAGACGGTGTAGCGTGGCCCAGCCACCGTCACGGAGATCGGGCCGAAGACGCTGAGCGTCTGGCCGGCGGTGGATACAGTCTCCAGGCGGTAGTACCACACACCCGCCGCCATGCTCTCGTCGATCCACTCGTAGTCCGCGCCACCCACGCCCATGACCGCGCTCGGGATCAGGGCCGGGCCGACCGGGCTGTAGTCACCCTGGGCCGTGCGGCTGCGGAGCAAGCGGAAGCCGAGGACGTCGACCTCGCTAGCCGTCTCCCAGCGGACCGTGATGGCGCGACCGTTGGCCTGGGCCGTGAACGAGCGCATCTGGACGTTGGTGGGCACCTGCACCAGGATGTCGCCGAAGTTGGCGTTGGCGCCGCCGCCGACCGGCACGGTGACCGACACGTTGTTCGGCGTCGTGCTGATGAAGCTCGGCGGATCGGTCTGCCGCACGGTGTAGTTACCCGGCGGGACGCCGAGGAACTGGTAGCTGCCATCGGGCAGGGTCGTGGTGGTAGCGATGACCACGTTGCTCGAGTCGAGAAGCTCGACGGTCACGCCGCCCAGGCCGACCTCGCCCGGGTTCTGGACGCCGTTGCCGTTGACATCGTTGAAGACGACACCGGAGACGGCGCCAACGGCGGCGTTACCGAAGTTGGCCGCGCCACCACCACCGGGCACGAGCGTCACGGTCACGCTGTTGGGCGTGGTGCTGACGTAGCCGTTCGGGTCGGTCTCCAGGACCCGGTACGAACCCGGCGGGACACCCGGGAAGCTGTAGGAGCCATCGCTCGCGGTCGTCGTTGTCGCCACGATCACGTCATCAGGGGTGCCGAGGACGCCGTCGGGGCCGGGGCCGATGAGGGTGATAGTCACGCCCGGCATGCCCGGCTCGCCTGGGTCCTGGACCCCGTTGCCGTTGAGATCGTTGTAGCTGACACCAGAGATCGTCCCGATGGCACGGTCGCCGAAGTTCGCGTGGCCGGAGCCGTTGGTGGGCACGGTCACGGGAACGGTGTTGGGCGTCGTGCTGACGTAGCCCGTCGGGTCGGTCTCGCGCACGGTGTAGGCGCCGGCCGGCACACCCGTGAAGATGTACGTGCCGTTGGCCGCCGTGGTTGTCGTGGCGATGACGACGTTGCTCGCGTTGAGAAGCTCAACCGTCACCCCACCTAGACCGAGTTCACCCGGGTTCTGCGCGCCGTTGCCGTTGCTATCGTTGAAAACGGTCCCCGCCACCGTGCCGATACCCTGGTCGGTGAAGTTGGCGGCCGCTGAGCCACCGCTGGGGATGACGATGGGCACGGTGTTAGGCGACGTGCTGTTATAGCCCGGCGGGTCGGTCTCCGTGATCAGGTAGCTGCCCGGCGGGACACCCGGGAAGGTGTAGTTACCATTGCCATCGGTGGTGGTGGTCGCGATGACGACGTCGTCAGGCGTGCCGAGGATACCGTCGGGGCCGGGGCCGATGAGCGTGATGACCACGCCGGGCAGGCCAGGCTCGCCGGGATCGGGGACGCCGTTACCGTTCAGGTCGTTGGTGACCTTGCCACCCACGGTACCCTGCGGGCGGTCGCCGTAGTCGACGTTGACCACGCCACCGGCCGGCAGGCTGATCGGCACGCTGTTGGGCGTGGTGCTGCTGTAGCCGGTCGGGTCGGTCTCGCGCACAACGTAGGCGCCGGGCGGGACGTTCAGGAACTCGTACGTCCCGTTGCCAGCCGAGGTAGTCGTGGCAACGACCACGTCGTCGGGTGTGCCGAGCAGGCCATCGGGGCCAGGGGCCAGCAGGGTGACGGTGACGCCGCCGATGCCGCCCTCGCCTGGCTGGCGGACGCCGTCGCCGTTGAGGTCGGTGAAGACGACACCGCTGACGCTGGACTTCTGCTGGTCGCCGAAGCTAGCCGTACCGCTGCCACCAGGCGGGACGATCACGGGCACGGTGTTGGGGGTCGTGCTGGTGAAGCCGGTCGGGTCGGTCTCCCGCACCTGGTACGGCCCAGGCGCCACGTTGGTAAATTGATACTGCCCGAGGTTGTTGGTCGTCGTCGTGGTCTGGACGTCGTCGGGCGTGCCGAAGATGTTGTCCCCGCCTGGGGAGGCCAGAGTCCCGGTCACACCGGGCAAGCCGGGTTCGCCAGGGTCCTGGACGCCGTTGCCGTTGAGGTCGTCGAAGACAACGCCGCTCACAGTCCCGACCGGCTGGTCGCCAAAGTTGGCGGTGGCCGAGCCACCCGACGGGACGCTGACGGGGACGGTGTTGGGCGTCGTGCTCGCGTAGCCCGACGGATCGGTCTCGGTAACCAGGTAATTGCCCGGCGGGACGTTGCTGAAGATGTAGTTACCGTTGCTGTCAGTCGTGGTCGAGCCGATGACGGTGTCGTCGCCCGTGCCGAGGATACCGTCGGGGCCTGGCCCGCGCAGTGTCACCGGCACGTTCGGGAGGCCGGTTTCACCCGGATCCTGGACGCCATTGCCGTTCAGGTCGTTGAAGACTGTGCCGCTCGTCGTGCCAGCGGCCTGGTCGCCGAAGTTAGCTACCCCCGCACCGTTCGCGGGAACGCTCACGGGCACGGCGTTGGGCGTGGTGCTGATGAAGTTGAGCGGGTCGGTCTCGCGTACCAGGTACGGGCCAGGCGTCACGCTCGTGAACTGGTAGCGGCCGTTGGCGTCCGTCGTCGTCGTGCCAAGGGAGACGTCGTCGGGGGTCCCCAGCGCGTTGTCGGGGCCGGGGCCGAACAGCGTCACGGTCACGCCCGGCAGACCGCTCTCGGACGGTTCCTGGGTTCCGTTGCCGTTGACATCGTTGTAGACGACGCCCTTCACCGTGCCGGTCATGCGGTCGCCAAAGTCGCCCGTCGCGGTCCCGCCCGGCGGGGCCACCATCGGAACGACGTTGGGCGTGGTGCTGGTGTAGCCCGGCGGGTCGGTTTCAACCACTAGGTAGGT
>CAZLBQ010000312.1:0-7735 GCA_964557745.1 uncultured Anaerolineales bacterium | reverse complement strand
ACGGTCCTGCTCAGCATCGGCCTCGACTTCACCCAGACGTCGCGGTCGCGGCGTGCCGCCGAGCGTCTCCGCGACCAGGTGGCTCCCACCGCCACGGCTCTGCGCGACGGCGCGTGGACGACCATCCCGCGCCGCGAGGTCGTGCCAGGCGACCTGGTGCGCCTCGTCGCGGGCGACCTGGCGCCGGCTGATGGTCGGCTCATCGAGGAACACGACCTGCACATCCAGGAGGCGGCCCTGACGGGCGAGTCGATGCCGGTCGAGAAGGAGGCCGCGCCCGCCAACGCCGCTGACGACACCGCCCTGGACACCCGCTACCGAGTCTTCCTTGGCTCGTCGGTCGTCAGCGGCATCGGCATCGCCACCATCACCGCCACCGGCCGCCAGACCATGCTGGGCGACATCGCCACCCGGCTGGCGGCAAAGCCGCCGGAAGCCGAGTTCGAGCGCGGGCTACGCCACTTCAGCGCCTTCATCACCCGCACCGTCATCTTCCTCGTCCTGTTCGTGTTCCTGACCAGCGCGGCCTGGCGCCGCCCGCCCCTGGAGTCGCTCCTCTTCGCCGTCGCCCTCGCCATCGGCCTGATTCCGGAGTTCCTGCCCATGATCACCACGGTCACTCTGGCCCAGGGCGCGGTGCATATGTCGCGGCAGAAAGTCATCGTCAAGGAACTGGGCGCCATCCAGAACTTCGGCAGCATCGACATCCTGTGCAGCGATAAGACCGGCACCCTGACCACCGGCGAGATGAGCCTCGACCGCAGCCTCGCTCCGGATGGCCAGGCCGACCCGCATGTCTGGGAGCTAGCCTACGTCAACAGCGCGTTCGAGACAGGCATCCGTAGCCCCCTCGACGCGGCCATTCTCAACGGCGGCCCCTTCGACACCGCCGCCTACCAGAAACTCGACGAGATTCCCTTCGACTTCGAGCGGCGGCGGCTGTCGGTCGTCGTCGCCCACGACGATGCGCGCCTGATGATCACCAAGGGCGCCCCGGAGAGCGTCCTGGCCGTCTGCGCGGGCGTGGCGCGGCCCGACGGGACAGACCCGCTAGACGCGGCGGCCCTGGCTGCCACGCAGGCTGTCTACCGGGGACTGAGCGCGGCCGGCTATCGCGTCCTGGCCGTCGCCACCCGCGCCGTCCCCACCCAGCCCGCCTACCGCGCCGCCGACGAGCGCGACCTGACCCTGGCGGGCTACCTGACGTTCTTCGACCACCCCCTGCCCGCCGCCGCTGCCACGCTCCAGGCTCTGGCCGACGACGGGGTCAAAGTCAAGATTGTGACGGGCGACAACGAGCTGGTCACGCGCAGCGTGTGTGACCAGGTGGGCCTCGACCCCGGCCGCATCGTCCTGGGCGACGAACTGGACAAGACGAGCGACGCGGCGCTGGGGGCGCTGGCCGAGCAGACGACGGTCTTTGCCCGCGTCTCCCCGGCCCAGAAGAACCGCATCATTCTGGCCCTCAAGCAGCGCGGCCACGTCGTCGGCTACATCGGCGACGGCATCAACGACGCGCCGTCGCTCCACACGGCGGACGTCGGCATCTCCGTGGCCGAGGGAGCGGACGTGGCGAAGGACGCGGCGTCCATCATCCTGCTCGAGCACGACCTCCGCCTCCTCCATAACGGCATCCTCGAAGGGCGCAAGGCGTTCGGCAATGTCATGAAGTACCTGCTCATGGGCACAAGCTCGAACTTCGGCAACATGTTCAGCATGGCGGGCGCGTCGCTGTTTCTGCCCTTCCTGCCCATGCTGCCCACCCAGATTCTGCTCAACAACTTCCTCTACGACGCCGCCCAGGTCACCATTCCCAGCGACCGGGTCGACGAGAGTTACATCCAGAAGCCGCGCCACTGGGACATCGGCCTCATCCGCAACTTTATGTTGACTATTGGCCCCATTAGCTCGGTCTACGACTTCCTGACCTTCTTCGTCCTCCTGGCTGTGTTCCGCGCTAGCGAGGCGGAGTTCCACACCGGCTGGTTTGTCGAGTCGCTGGCGACGCAGACGCTAGTCATCTTCGTCATCCGTACCGTTGGCAGCCCCTTCCGCAGCCGCCCCAGTGTGCCCCTGGTCGTCACGACCCTGGCAGCGGTCCTCGTCGCCGTCGTCCTGCCCACCACGCCGCTGGCCGGACCGCTGGGTTTCACACCGCTCCCGCCCGCCTACTTCGTCTTCCTCATCCTCGCCACCTTCACCTACCTGGCGCTGGTCGAGGCCGCCAAACGATGGTTGTTCCGCCACCAACCTACGCTTCGGTGAAGGAGTCTTCCCCTCGTGTGACAACCTCTTTCCCCGACGGCGCCTTGTCTGGAGGTATCATGGGAGAGGACATGGACACAGCGCCGTGGTCTTTCCGCCTGCTCGCCCGCTCCCTGGCGGCGGCTCGTCACAAAGGGCGCGCTCGATGAGGAGGTTCCATGAAAGTCCTGATCATCTACGATTCGACCTTCGGCAACACCGAACAAGTCGCCAACGCCGTCGCGCGCGGCCTGGCCGAGCACGAGATCGTCACCGTCTTGCCCATTAGCCGCGCGGGGGAAGCCAACCTGCGCGACTACGACCTGATCGTCGTCGGCGGCCCAACCCACAACCACGGGCTGAGCGACGAACTGGCCGCCTGGCTGGACCACCTGCCTGCCGACGTTCTGCACGGCAAGGTCGCCGTCGCCTTTGACACCCGCTACCACATGCCACGCTTGTTCTCCGGCTCGGCGGCCCACGACATCGCCAAGCGGTTGAAGGGGCTAGGCGCGGAGATGTTCCTGCCGCCGGAGAGCTTCTACGTCGTCGACCGCAACGGCCCGCTGGACACGGGTGAACTGGGCCGCGCCGAGCGGTGGGCCGCGCTCACCCCGGCCGGCGTCGAGGCATAACCCATGATCCACGTCAATACCTATCCCCATCGCACGTTTGGGCCATTGGCCGTCCTGTGGCGCAGCCTCGTTGCCGGGGCAGGCTACGTCCTGGCGACCATGCTCGGCGGCCTGGTGGTCCAGGCTTTGAACCTCTCGATAGGCGACCTCGCCACCCAGGTCGACCCCAACCTGATGCTCGTCGGAACGTTTGGCGCGGGCGTTCTCATGACCCTCGCCGTCGAGCCGCTGGTGCGGCGGCTCAACATCGACACCGTGCGTCGCACGGTGGTCGTCTTCAGCCTGATCTTGTTGTTGAGCAGCGTCCTCAACACCGTCGAGGCCCTGTTCTTCACTACCCTCCCCGCCCAGACCCAGCTCGCCGCGACGGTGGTCATGGGCGTGGCGAGCCTGGTCCTGGCCGTCCTGCTCGTCGTGCTCTTCCCGCCCCTGCTCCCGGCGCAGAGCATGGCAGCGCTGTACCATGAGGCGTTCCAGCAGCGCGGCTGGCTGAACTGGACCGCGCGCATCGTTCTGGCGGGGCTGCTGTTTGTCCCCATCTACTGGACGTTCGGCAGCCTCATCGCCCCCATCGTCCTCCCCTACTACACCACTCCGGACTTGGGCCTCGGCCTGACCGTGCCCGCGCCCGGAACCATCCTGGCCCTGGAAGTCGCGCGCGGCCTGCTGTTCGTCCTGGTTGTCTTCCCCGTCGTCGCCCTATGGCGCGAGTCGCGGCGATCCCTAGCGCTGATGCTGGGCCTGACGATGGCCGCGCTCATCGGCTGGGGGCCGCTGATGCAGGGCGTCCAACTCCCGGCCTTGCTGCGCGTCGTGCATGGGACGGAGATTACCGTGGACTCGCTGGTCCACGCGGCGGTCATCGCCTGGCTGCTAGGCGTGACGGAGTGGAAGCCGCGCTAACATAGCCCACTGACCATCGCTTATAAGACCCCAAAGGTTTCCCGAAATCTTTGGGGTCTTCTACTTAGCGTATGTGGTGATGCCGTCACGCCGCGTTATCAAACCCTCTCGGCGGGCGCGCCGTATTCGACTATACTTAGTGGAAGTGCTTCGCGTACTGTCTTCAGGAGGACAGTCATGAATATTGGCATCCCGCGCGAGCGACGGACGCACGAACACCGCGTCGGCCTGACCCCCGCGCTTGTCGAACTCCTTGTGGCCCAGGGCCACACCTGCTTTGTCGAGCACAGCGCCGGCCTCGGTGCTGGCTTTAGTGATGATAGCTACGCGCGGGCGGGCGCGCACATGGTCTACTCCGGCGAGGAGGCCTTTGGCCGCGCCGACCTGGTCGTCAAAGTCGCCCGGCCCTCAGTCGAGGAACTCCCCTGGCTACGGCCCGGTCAGACGGTGATGGCCTTCTGGCACCTGGCGTCGGCGTCGCGGGACAAGCTCGATTTGCTGCTGGAGAAGAAGATCACCGCCCTCGCCCACGAGTTGATCCAGGAGGACGACGGCACGCGGCCCGTCCTACGCTCCATGAGCCAGCTCGCCGGGCGCATGTCGGCGACCATCTCGGCGGGCCTACTGCGCAACGACCGCGGTGGGCGCGGCGTCCTGCTCGGCGGCGTGCCGGGCGTGCCGCCGGCCGAGGTCGTCGTGCTGGGCGCGGGCGTCGTCGGCGCCAACGCCGCCCACGCCTTCGCGGGGCTGGGCGCGACAGTCTACGTCCTCGACAGCGACGTCAACCGCCTGGAGCGGCTGTCGGCCAGCGAAGGCCGCATCATCACCATGGTGGCCCACCGCCACAATATCGAGAAAGTGGTCCGCTTCGCCGACGTGCTGGTCGGCGCGGTTCTCGTGCCGGGCCAGCGCACGCCGGTCCTCGTCACCCGCGAGATGGTACGCAGCATGCGCCGCCGCGCCATCATCCTTGATATCGCTATCGATCAGGGTGGCTGTGTCGAGACCAGCCGCCCCACCACCCATCAATCGCCGACGTTTGTCGTGGACGACGTCGTCCACTACTGTGTTCCCAACATGGCGGGCGTCATTGGTCGCACCGCGACCCATGCGCTGAGTAACGCCATCTGGCCGTATTTGCAGGTCCTGGCCGACTCGGGAACGGATGCTGCCCTGATGCAGAACGCGGCCCTCGCGCGTGGCGCTGCTACCCACGCCGGTCACATCGGTCCCCTGACGCTGAGCCGGGAGGTCTCGTTATGAATTGGCTTGAGCTTTACCGCGACCGCATCATGACGGCTGAGCAGGCCGTCAGTCAGATTCGGTCCAACCAGCGACTCTTCCTCAGCGGCAACTGCTCGGTCCCGCAGCAAGTCCTGGGCGCCCTCACGCGCCGCGCCGAGGTTCTCAACGACGTCGAAATCTGCCAGGTGCTGACCGTTGGCTCGGCGGACTACGTCGCGCCGGAGATGGCAGGCCACCTGCGCGTCAATACGCTGTTCATTAGCGACAACGTGCGCCCCGCCGTCCACGAGCGCCGCGCGGACTTCACGCCGTGCTTCCTGTCGGAGATTCCCGGCCTGTTTCGGTCCGGCCGCCTGCCGCTAGATGCCGTGCTGATGCAGATCGCGCCGCCCGACGAGCACGGCTTCTGCTCCTTCGGCGTCGAGGTTGGCATCACCAAGCCCGCCGCCCAGTCCGCCAAGCGCATCATCGCCGAGATCAACCCGTGCATGCCGCGCACGCTGGGCGACTCGTTCATCCACATCTCAAAACTCGACACCATCGTGATGGTTGAGTACCCGCTGCCCGAAGTCAGCATGGCGGCGACCGACGAAGTCACCGAGCGCATCGCCGACCACGTCGCGCGGCTCATCCCCGACGGGGCGACGCTCCAGACGGGCATCGGCGCCATCCCAGACGCCGTGCTGCGCCGCCTGGGCAACCGCCGTGACCTCGGCGTGCACACCGAGCTGTTCTCCGACGGCGTCATCGACCTTGTCAATAAGGGCGTCATCAATGGCGAGCAGAAGACGCTCCACCCCGGCAAGATGGTCGCCGGCTTCCTGCTCGGCACGCAAAAACTGTACGATTTCGTCCACGACAATCCCATTGTCGAGTTGCACCCGACTGATTATGTCAACGACCCGTTTGTGATTGCCCAGAACGACCGCCAGATCGCCATCAACTCGGCCATCGAAGTCGACATCACGGGCCAGGTGTGCGCCGACAGCATCGGCTCGCGTCTGTACAGCGGCGCGGGCGGTCAGGTGGACTTCATCTATGGCGCGTCGCGCTCCAAGGGCGGCATCCCGATTATCGCCCTGCCGAGCACGCTCCACAAGAAGGGCGGCTCGCCCATCAGCCGCATCGTTCCGACGCTCAAGGTCGGCGCGGGCGTCACCACGTCGCGCAACCACGTCCACTACGTCGTGACCGAGTACGGCGTGGCCGACCTGTACGGCAAGACGATTGCCCAGCGCGCCGAGGCGCTCATCAACATCGCCGCGCCCCAGTTCCGCGACGAACTGACGGCGACGGCCCGCGAGCTGAAGTACTTGTAGACGCGAAGGTGCGCGCCAACGATACGGACTGCGTGCCAGAACCCTCGTAGCGCCAACTTTGCTGGGCAGCCGACTGAAATCGGCGCTACGGGCGCATAGTGTTGCTTTGCCCGTCCCCTACGGTGAAGGACCCTCTACCGTAGGGGATGTACTTTTCTCCCCAACCACCACCATCTCGCGGTACAATAGTAGTGAGCAAACTCTCGAATTACTCGGTCGTCAGCCCCTGTGGCGACGACCGCTTTCAATGGCGAAAGGAACTACCCATTATGTACCGCACTATTCTGGTCCCGCTCGATGGCTCCGAGCTGAGCGAGCAGGCGCTGCCAATGGCGGTCAATCTGTCCCGCCAGACCAGCGCAAAGCTATTTCTGGTGCGCTCCGCCTGGATCCATCGCATCGCGGACGTGACCCCCGCCGAGACCGAGATCCGAGCTGTCAAAGAGGCCGAGGACTATCTGGCGACCATCGCGACCCGCCTGAGCGCCGAGGGCCTGGTCGTCGACACCGGCGTGCCCTTCGCCCCCGCCGCGGAAGGCATTCTCATGGAGGCCGACCTCCGCCACGCCGACCTGATCGTGATGTCCACCCACGGGCGCTCCGGCTTCTCGCGCATGATGTACGGGTCGGTCGCGGAAGCTGTCCTGGCCCACAGCCACGTGCCGATCCTGCTGGTCCGCGTCACGAAGGAGCGCGGCGGCGGCGAGGCGCTCCCCGCCCAGCCCGACATCCTGGTGCCGCTGGATGGCTCACCCTTCGCCGAGACGGCGCTGCCCTTCGCCCAGGAGATGGCCCACGCACTCAACGGCCGCCTCGTCCTGATGCGCGTCATCGTGCCGCCGCCGCAGTGGGTCGATCCCATGGTCGTGGTGCCGTATCCCAACGACGAGATCGTCGCCCGCGACGAGCAGGATGCCACGGCCTACCTGGCCAATCTCAAGGAGCAGTTGGAGGCCGAGGACTATCGCGTCGAGACGGTGATCAAGATTGGCCCGGCCAGCGATACCATCCTCCAGGAGTGCCAGGACCAGCCGATTAAGCTCGTCGTCATTGCCACCCACGGCCGCACCGGCTTCGCCCGCGCCCTGTTCGGCAGTGTGGCGATCAGTGTCCTCCACCACGGCGACCTGCCGCTGTTGCTCGTCCGCCCCAAGGGACTACACCCCGAAGTCCTGCCTGGGCACGAACACGAGGTGGGCGAGCGCGTCCTCGAACACGCGTAGACCTGATGCTTTGACACGCCCCTCGCAGTTATGACGCCCTCTCGCGTCGGGGTACACCCCGCGAGAGGGCTGGACCGGAGGTGAGACGATGTATCAGACAATTCTGGTCCCTCTCGACGGCACACTGTTTAGTGAGCGCGCCCTCCCCCTGGCGGTCATGCTGGCG
>CAZLBQ010000311.1:0-7742 GCA_964557745.1 uncultured Anaerolineales bacterium | reverse complement strand
GGGCGCGGATAGCAACTCGGCCGCGTAGCGCGCTGTGTGCCCCAGAATCGTTTCCAGCTCCAGACTGGCCGTAATCGACGACGCGACTTCGGCCAGGCCCTCGGCGACGCGGCGCCGCCGCCGCTCGCGCTCGAAGCGGCGCGCCGTGCGCAGGGACGCCCCGGCCAGGTGGCCCAACCGCTGGGCGAGGGCCAGCTCAGCCGGTGTCCAGGGGCGCGGGTAGTTGTCGTAGAAGACGGTCAGACCGCTCAACTCGCCGCCGCCGAGCAGGGGGACACACAGGGCGCTCAGGACCTCGGCGTCGTTCAGCCGTTCGCGGACAGCGCGTGTGGCCGGGGAGATGCCGGGCAGCGGGGTCTTGGTGCGGCGCGCGAAGTCGCGGCTCGCTGTGTCTAGAGGCGCTTCCACACCATTCCAGGCGACGGGTCGGCGCTCGCGCACGGCCTGCTCCATGAACGGGGGCAGTTGGCCGGGCCAGCGCGCCGTCGGGAGCGCCGTCTCTGGCACGCCCTGTCCGCTCAGGTCGGGCAGCAGGATGAGCACCGGGTCATAGCTGAACAGGGCGCACTTCTGGGCGCGCAACTCGGCCACGCCGTGGCGCGCGACCAGCCGTCCGATCTCATCGCGCTCGACGGTCTGCGCCAGGGCGATGGCGAACTCGGCGCAGGCGTGGTTCTGCTCCGCCGTCAGGGCGGGCAGGGTGTTTACAGCGGCGATACTGGAGTTACTAGGCATGAAAGAATCTGTTCCAGCGAGAGTGCAACGGCTGGATGCACTCATCCTCAGCGGTACACATCACGTCGATGTCCCACCTGAACGACGATAACAACGAGTTGCTAGTCCTGAATCTCATAGATGACGCGGTAATCACCTACTCGAATTCGGCACGCCGTCCGATGGGTCAGCTTGATGCAGCCGGGTGGCCACGGGTTTTGCGCTAGAGCACGAATAGCGTCTCGGACGCTGCGGTACGCCTCGTCTGGAAGCTGCGCTAATTCCTTTTGTGCGCGTCTTGAGATCGAGACATCATAGACCTTCATTTCCTACGTTCGATCTCCTCGACGGCTTGTTCAAAGGGGATGATCTCACCGTCCGTAGCCTTCGCCTCGTCGTAAGCGCGGACGTCCTCCAGCTCCTCTAGCCTCTCGATAAGCCGACGATACTCCTCAATGTCTAGCACGACCGCGACGCGGTTGCCGTCTTCATCGACTAGGTAACGCTCTCTTGCGACCATCATCTCAACTCCACCTAGAAGTTCGTTTCAGCGTCTCTCAAGGGCGGCAACTGCTGGTCGCGCGGCGAGAGGATAGGGTTCGAGACGGGCCAGTCGATGCCAATGGCCGGGTCGTTCCACAGGATGCCGCGCTCGCACTCCGGCGCGTACTCGGCGTGGGTCACCTTGTAAAGCAGATCACCTTCCTCACTGAGGACACAGAAGCCGTGGGCGAAGCCGGGCGGGACGTAGAGCATATTGCCGCTCTCCGCCGTGAGCAGGGCGCCCACCCAGCGGCCAAAGGTCGGCGAGGCGCGCCGAATGTCCACCGCCACGTCGAAAATCTCCCCCCGCGCTGCCGAGACGAGCTTACCCTGAGCCTTGGGCTGAATCTGGTAGTGGAGGCCCCGCACGACGCCACGCAGCGACCGCGACTGGTTCTCCTGGACAAACACGGTCGGGATGCTGTGCGCGGCGAAGGCCGACGCCTTGAACGTCTCGCGGAAAAAGCCGCGACTATCCTGGAAGGTGCGCGGCTCGATAAGGACAACCTCTGGCATCGCAAGGGGCGTAAACTGGAAGGGCATCAACCTATCCTTGTGCTCTCGATGGTTCCGCTCTGGTCAATGACCACCGTAGCCAGCGCGTGGGCGTAGCCGCTGACGACGGTGATGGGCCACTCGCCGGGCCGCGTCCGCGACGTGACGCGCCAACTCCACCGCACAAGCCCGTCCGGACCGGCGATGGCGGGAGCTAGGCCGCGCGCGTTGCTGCGGCCCCGCGCGTACTGGACGCGGATGTGGCACATCGCGCCCGGCGTAGCGCGCGCCGTCACGGTCGCCTGTCGGGTGCGGCCGCGCCCAGCGGCCAGGCTCACGTCCACGATTTCCACCCGCGGCGGGGTGGGCGGCGCGCCCAACGTCTTGCCCTCGACAGTCGCCTTGCCTTCACCCCTGCCCAGGCGGGGCAGCGGCGCGACAGGAGCGAGATCGACAATGGCCGCCGCCGGGCGCAGGCGCAGGTGAGCATCGCTCGCCTCGCGTGGGAGATCGAAGACGAGGACGGTCTCCTTCGTTTCCTCGCCCGCGAAGCCCAGGCCGTAGCGACCGGCCGGTGTCCCGCGCAGTCCCAGCGTCAGGCGGGCAGCGTGGGTCGCGTCGGGGTGCAGCGGCGTGTCCTGCCCCAGTCCCAACGACAGCAGCGAGAAGTCCTCGGCGCGCAGGGCGCGGTGGCCACTCCAGGCGTTGCGGATTGCCAGCCGCACTAGCAGCCAGTGGCCGTCGGCCACCAGTCGCTGCCCGTTGGCCGCCAGCGTCGGCGCGACGAACGCATCGTGGATGGTGAACTCCCAATCGGCGGCGCTGACGCGCACTGCGTCCAGGGTCGGAAGCGCCACTGTCTCGGCGCTCAGCAGGCCCGTCTCCGTCCCGTGTTCCCTCTTGCCCAACACGTGCTTGGCGAGCCAATCGAGGACGAACAGGATGAACACCACCGGGGCTGGCGGTTCGGCCTCGATGGTGTGCGCGGTCGGCGGCGCCGCGAGCGGCGCGAGCGCAGGTGGCGCTACTCTTCCAGCCGGTACGATCTCTCGCGCCGGCGCGGTTGACGGGGGCGGCGCCACACTGGAAGTCGGACGCGCAGCCGGGTCAGGCGCCGCCGGTGGTGTCGCTCGCGCCGGCGGCGGCGGCGCAGCGCTCGCGAGCGCGGCGGTTGTCACCGTCGTCAGCATAGCGTCGTAGGCGGCGCGTCGCGTCGGGTCCATGAGGGTCGCGGCGGCGTCCTCAATCGCCCTGACCAGGCGCAGCGCGTCGCGGTCGCCCTTCTCGGCGTGCGGCGCGTATCGCGCGAGCAAACTATCGCGGGCAGCGGCAACTTGCTCCGCTGTCGCGTCGGGTTTCAGGCTCAATAAGTCGTAGTAACGTGGCAGCACAACGGGTGTCTCTGGGAAAGCATTATGGCAATTATCAACGATGAAGAGTCAAATGTCAATCAGGGTCGGACCCCGCGTGGTCAGGGTTCTGGCCCTGTCGCGGCGGGTAAGGTGGCGTCGGCGGCCCAGTCACTCCACGAGCCTTCGTAGAGCTTCACGTCGGGCCGTCCCGCCAACCGTAGCGCGAAGACGGTATGGCAGGCGCTGACACCGCTGCCACAGTACGCGACGACCGTATCCGCGTCGGCGACGCCCAGGCGTTGGTAGCGCACACTCAACTCCGTGGGCGGCAGGAAGCGGCCGTCCGAGCCAACGTTCTCGGCGTACGGGGCGCTGCGCGCGCCGGGAATATGCCCTGGCCGCGCGTCGATTGGCTCCACGCGCCCTTCGTAGCGCTCCCGCGCTCGCGCATCGAGGAGGAGGGCCGCCGGATCGGCGGCGAGCCGCGCTACCTCCGCCTTGTCCACCACCATCCTCGGCGTCGGGCGCGCGACGAAATCACCCACCGGCCGTGAAACGTCTGCGCCACTGGCCACCGGAAGCCCTGCTGCTCGCCACGCGGTCAGCCCGCCGTCCAGCAGCGAGACGCGAGGGTGGCCGAAGTAGTGGAGCAGCCACCACAGGCGCGCCGCCGTTCCCCCACCGTCATCGTAGGCGATGACGTGGGTATCCGCGCTGACGCCGATACGCCGCATGGCCGCCTGAAACGTCTCGGCGGTCGGCAAGGGGTGGCGGCCGGGACCTGACCCCGGCAGGGCCGCCAACTCGGTGTCCAGATCGAGGAAGACGGCGCCGGGGATGTGCGCGGCGGCGTACTCACCGGCCCCCGTCTTGCCCAGGTGCGGTAGGTACCAGCGCACGTCGGCCACGCGCACCTGCCGGTTGTCCAGGTGCGCGGCCAGCCACTCGACCGAGACAAGAAGAGGGATGGTATCGATCATGGTTGCCTTTTCGTTAATCTGACAGCTTTGGAGTTCCATTATACTCCGGCTGGCGTAGATGCGCCAGATGCCTTGACACGCACGGTGGTGTGGTTAGAATAGGGTGAGACCCAACTTCAACGGAGGCTTCCATGTCGACCTCGTCCACCAAGCAAGCCGTGTTTACCAGCCAGGCCCCGCAAGCCGTCGGCCCCTACTCCCAGGGCATCGTGATGAACGGCTTCGTCTTCACCGCCGGCCAGATTCCCCTCGACCCGAGTAACCAGCAGATGATTCAGGGCGGCATCGAAGAGCAGACGCGTCGCGTCCTCATGAACGTCAAGGCCATCCTGGAAGCCGCCGGATCGTCCCTGGACCGCGTGGTTAAGACGACGGTCTTTCTCGCCGATATGAACGACTTCGCCGCTATGAACAAGGTCTACGCCGAGTTCTTTGGCGACACGCCGCCTGCGCGCTCGACGTTCGCCGTGGGCGCTCTGCCGCGCGGCGCGCTGGTCGAGATCGAGACGATTGCGGCCGTCGGATGACGGCGGATGGCAGACGGCAGACCGCCCCAGGCCATAGGCACAGCGGTGGGCGGTCTGTCGTCGGGGGCGCTTTTCCTTTGCGTTTTGCCCTCGAACCGAGTATAATATTGCCAACACCAATCTAAGGGGTACCGAGAGCATGGAGCAGCGCAGCACTGCAAGCGCGATGGGAGGCCAGGCGCGAGACGCCGCGGCGCTTAACACGATGGAAGACTGGCTGAATGGCGATATCGGCTATCGCTCCTTCAAGCGAGGGGACGTTGTCGACGGTGTCATCGTCCAGCTAGGCGAGAGCGAAATCCTGGTGGATATTGGGGCGAAATCGGAAGGCGTCGTCCCGGGCCGCGAAGTGGAGAAGTTGTCAGACGACGACCTCGCCAACTTGCGCGTGGGGATGACGGTCCGCACGGTGATCCTCAATCCCGAGGATAAAGACGGCAATATTGTGCTGTCGCTGACCCAGGCCGAGGTCGACCGCGATTGGGAAGAGGCCGAGAAGCGGATGGAGACGGGCGATATTTTCGAGTCCGTCGTCACCAATCACAACAAGGGCGGCGTCATTGTGCCCTTCGGTCGGTTGCGTGGCTTCATTCCGGCCTCGCAACTCACCCGCGCCCGCCGCAAGGGTGACGACGCCAACGCCCAGTCCCTGGTTGGACTGGTCGGGACGAAGCTGTGGCTGAAGGTCATCGAAGTCGACCGCGGCCACAACCGCCTCATCCTCTCCGAGCAAGCCGCCATGCGCCAGCGTAACAAGGTGCTCAAGGAGCGGCTGCTGACCGAGTTGAAGGAAGGCGACGTCGTCACGGGCGACGTCATCAGCCTCGCCGATTTCGGCGCCTTCGTCAACCTGGGCGGCGCGGACGGCCTCATCCACCTGTCCGAGCTGTCGTGGCGGCGCGTCAACCACCCCAGCGAAGTGCTCAAGGTGGGCGACGAGGTCGAAGTCCAGGTCTTGAATGTGGACCGCGACCGGCGGCGCATTGGGCTGAGCCTGAAGCGCCTGCAGCCCGAGCCTTGGTCCCAGATCGAGTCGCAGTACCAACTCGGCCAGGTCGTCAAGGGTACGATTACCAAACTCGCCTCCTTTGGCGCGTTCGCGCGCCTTGAAGGCGACACTAAGGGCGAGGTCGAAGGCCTGATCCACCTGTCAGAACTGGCCGACCGATCCGTCCAGCACCCGCGAGAAGTGGTGAAGGAGGGCGATGTCCTCGATCTCCGCATCATTCGCGTCGACGCAGCGCGCAAGCGTATGGGCTTGAGCCTGCGTCAGGTCAACACACCCGACTTCAAGGTCGATGACCAGAGCATCCCAGAGCCGTCAGCGCCAGGCCAGTAAACGTAGTGACGCGCAGGCGTGTGGCCTGCGGCTCGGGGCAGACTGAACAAGTCTGCCCCCCTGCTAAGATAGGCCAGGGGATGCGGGGACTCATCGTCGATGGCATACGAAGGACGTCGCCGCGCCTTCCAGGGAAGGCCGAACGACGAGACTGAAAGGACCAAGCGGTGGCCAACAAGTTAGACGACCGATTTACGGAACGGGCGCGTCGCGTCCTGATGCTCGCGCAGGAAGAAGCCAAGCGCCTCAACCACAATTACATCGGCACGGAGCACCTGCTGCTCGGCCTGGTGCAAGAGCAGACCGGCGTGGCGGCTCGTGTCCTGCGCGACCTGGGCGTCAACCCCTACCAGGTCCGCCGTATTGTGGAGGATAAGGTAGGCCGCGGGCAGCGGAGTTCTGTGGGCGGCACGACGGGCCTGACCCCCCGCACCAAGCGCGTCATCGAGCTGGCGGTGGACGAAGCGCGTCGCATGGGCCACCACTACATCGGCACCGAGCATCTCCTGCTGGGTCTGATTCGCGAAGGCGATGGTCTGGCAGTTAACGTTCTCCAAGACCTGGGTATCAACTTGGATGCGATCCGCACCCAAACCACCCGCGCGATTATGCAGAACCCCAGCGGGCCGCGACAGGAGCGCAAAAAGAACGTGCAAACGCCAGTTCTAGACCAATTGGCTATCGACCTCACGGCACAGGCGCAGGAAGGCAAGCTCGACCCGGTGGTGGGCCGTCAGAAGGAGATCGAGCGCGTCATCCAGATCCTCTCGCGCCGCACCAAGAACAACCCCGCGCTGATTGGTGAGCCGGGCGTTGGCAAGACGGCCATTGTCGAAGGGCTGGCCCAGCGCATCGTCAACGGTGAGGTGCCCCAGCAGCTGGCCAACAAGCGGCTCCTCATGCTCGACGTCGGCTCCCTCGTCGCCGGTACCATCTACCGCGGTCAGTTCGAAGAGCGCATGAAGCGCGTCATCGACGAGATCAAGAACACCGAGGCCATCCTGTTCATCGACGAGGTCCACATGCTCGTCGGCGCGGGCGCCGCCGGCTCGTCGGTGGACGCGGCCAACATCCTCAAGCCCGCCCTGGCGCGTGGCGAGATGCAGTGCATCGGCGCGACGACGCTGGACGAGTACCGCCGCCACATCGAGTCGGACGCCGCCCTCGAGCGCCGCTTCCAGCCGGTGTACGTCGAGGAACCGAACGTCGAGGATGCCATCGAGATTCTGCGCGGCGTTCGCCCGCGCTACGAGGCGCACCACAGCCTCAAGATCACCGACAGCGCCATCGTCGCGGCGGTGCAGCTCGGCTCACGCTACGTGACCGACCGCCACCTGCCCGACAAGGCCATCGACCTCATCGACGAGGCTTCGTCGCGCGTTCGCATGTACAAGATGCCCGACACGCCGTCCCTTAAGGAGAGCCTGGACGAACTCAAGGATATCCAGCGCCAGAAGGAAGAGGCGTTCAACGGCCAGCGCTACGAGGAAGCCGTCGCCCTGCGCGACCAGGAAGTCCGCATCCGCGAGCGCATCGAGCAGCTTCGCGTCGGCGCCATGGACCCGCGCGGCGAGAGCGTCCTCCAGGTGACGGACACCGACATCGCTGAAGTCGTCTCGATGTGGACCGGCGTGCCGGTGATGCGCATCGCGGGCGAGGAGTCCGAGCGGCTGATGCAGATGGAGGACACCCTCAAGCAGCGCATCGTCGGCCAGGAAGAGGCCATCGAGGCCATCTCCAAGGCCGTGCGCCGCGCCCGCGCCGGTATGAAGGACCCGCGCCGCCCCATCGG
>CAZLBQ010000310.1:0-7744 GCA_964557745.1 uncultured Anaerolineales bacterium | reverse complement strand
GTCTACGACGACCCGATGAACACCTTTGTCGGCGGCTTCATCGGCAGCCCGCCCATGAACTTCCTCAAGGGGACGGTCCAGGGCAGCAACGGCGCGGCGGCCATCACCGTCGGCGGCCACCACCTCGCCCTGCCCGTCCCAAGCAAGCTCGCCACCCAGCGCGACGTGCTGCTGGGCATCCGCGCCGAGAACATCGAGGCCGTCAAGCAGCCCCAGCCCGGCAGTATCCCCGCCCGCGTGCTGGTGGTTGAGCCGCTCGGCTCCCACCTGCTGCTGACAGTCCAGGTGGGCGACGAGGTGGCGAAGGTGGCGACACGCACCGACTTCCCCGTTGCGCCCGACGAGACCGTCTATCTCCAGCCCGAAGCGGCCAAGATTCGCCTCTTCGATCCGCAGAGCAAGATGCTCCTCATGGGCGAGGCGTAGCCAATCATGTCGTTGTCAGAGCCATACGGCATCCGCCACGCCGTCAACGAGCTAGCCGCCATCTTCGAGGCGCAGTGGGCTACCGGCCTCCTGCCCCAGATTCGCTTCGTCCCCGGCCAGACCGACTATCGGCCCAACGCCGTCGACTGGGGCGTGACGCCGGCCATCGCCGGCCAGGACCACGTCACGACCTCCGGCATCACCCAGCCGCCCATCATGGGCCGCTGCGCCCACCTCGTCTTTCGCCGTCTCCCCGACCCCGGCCCCTACCTGGGCGAGTTCCTCAGCCTGGTCGCGGGCCTCGAACACTTCCACACCTTCCTGCTCGACCAGCGCGACCCGCTGGGCGATGGCCTGGTGGTGTGCCTGCACCCGTGGGAGACCGGCACCGACAACAGCCCGGCCTTCGAGCCACTCTTACACGCCACCCGCGCCTATCTGGATGCCCAGGGCCTCCCCATCGACACCTTCGGTCGGGCCGACACGGTCCATGTCCGCGCCGAGCACCGCCCGACGGCGCGTGACTACGTCGCCTACTTCGGCCTGCTCGCGCTCTTCAAGCGGTTGGCCTACGACCAGCGCCGCATCGCGGCCGAGACACCGTTCCTGCTCCAGGATGTGTTGTTTAACAGCACGCTGGCCGACTCGCTGGCGGCGACCGCCGACCTCCAGGAGGACCTGGCCGCCCTGACCGCTGCCCCGGGACAGGCGGCCTCTCTCCGCGAGCAGGCCGCGCAGAACCGGGCGCGGCAGGAACGGCTGGCGGCCAGCATTCGCCGTCACTTGTGGTCCGACGCCGACGGCTTCTTCTACGCCCGCGACGCGCGGCGGGGCGAGCTGCTGCGCGTGCCCACCGTGTCGTCGTTCATGCCCCTCCTGAGCGGCATCGCCACGTCGGACCAGGCCCAGCGTCTCCTCGCCCACCTGCGCGACCCGGCCCAGTTCTGGCCGACCTTCCCGGTTCCCTCGACAGCCCTCGACCACCCCCTGTTCGACCCGCTCCGTTACTGGGCCGGCCCCAGCTGGCCCGTGCCCAACTGGTTCCTGGTCCGCGCCTTACAGGCCCACGACCCGGCTCTGGCGGCGATGCTGCGCGAGCGGACGCTGACCATGATCGCCGAAGGGGCAGGCGACCCGGCGCGCTGGCGCGAGCGGGCCACCCAGGCCATGCAGCTCAACAGCGTCGGCGGGCGGACCACGACACCATCACGCGGGCAATATCAGCACGCCTGGCTGTGGGACAGCGCGGTGGCCGCCGTCGGCTGGGCGCACGTGGGCGAGCGGCCCGAACCACTGGACCCAGCCAGCGACGGCCCCCTGTTCTGGGAGTACTACCACCCCTGGACGGGCGAGCCGCTGGGCGCGCAGCTCATGACCTGGACCGCCGCCGTCTATCTCGACCTCCTCGATGAGCAGGAAGGCAGGCACGCTTGAGCATACCACCCCACACCGCCACGCCCACGCCCCGTGGGCCGGCGTGGCTCATCGAGCGCGCCCGCGCGGTTCTGCGCCAGAACCTGGTCGTCACCGGCGACGGCTACCGCTACACGCGGCCCGCGCCGATGACGTACGAGCAGCAATGGCTCTGGGACTCGTGCTTTCACGCCATTGTCAATACCCACCTCGACCCGAACCTGGCCCAGGATGAAATCGAGGCGCTCCTCAGTCGTCCCGTCGCCGACGGGCCGGACCAGGGCATGTTGCCCCACATGATCTACTGGAGCGGCGGGGGAACGGAACTGTGGGGCCGCGAGGATCGCAGCACCATCACTCAGCCGCCGGTCGTCGCCTACGCGGTCGAGCGGGTGTACGCTGTCACGGGCGACACCGACTTTGTCCGCCGCGTGTATCCCATACTGAAAGCGTACCAGGCGTGGTGGGCGCGGCGGCGCGACCCGGATGGGGATGGCCTGGTGACGGTGATCCACCCGTGGGAGGCGGGCTGGGACGCCTCGCCCGCCTGGGATGCCCTGCTGGGGCTGCGCTCACCCAGCGACATCGAGAGCCGCGCCGCGCGCATGGCCCTCGTGCCCAGGCTCGCCGCGCTGGACTACGACGCCATCAGAGTGCAGCAAGCCGGCTTGTTCAACGTCGAGACGGCCGACCTCAACGCCATTTACCTGCAGAGCCTGCACGCCATGACGCGCCTCGCCGAGCTTGTCGCCCCGCACGATGTGGCCGAGCTGCGGGCAGCCGCCGACAAGACGGCGCGGGCCATCCAGACCAAACTGTGGGATGAGACGCAGGGGGTGTATGTGGACCTGGCCGGCGCTGAGGAGGCGCCGCTTCCGGTTCGCACAGCGGGGACGTTCGTCCCCCTCTTCGCCGGTATCCCGACGGCTGACCAGGCCGCGCGGCTGGTGGCGCGGCTCACCGATCCGGGCGAGTTCTGGCCCGCCTACCCCGTCCCGTCGGTGGCGATAACCGAGCCGGAGTTTGCGCCTGACCGTTACTGGCGGGGCCCGACCTGGCCGCATCTCAACTGGATGATCGCGCTGGGCCTCCGCCGCTACGGCTACGCCGACCTCGCGGCGGACCTGACCACGCGGACGCTGGCTCTGGTCGAGCGCCATGGTTTCTGGGAATACTATAACCCTCTCACCGGCGCCGGCCTCGGCGCGCACCCTCAGTCCTGGACAACGCTCATCGTGGACATGTTGGCCGCTCCGGGGACCGGGGCGGCCATAGATTAGGCGGCGCATCTGGTGGCGGATATCTGGGGCCAGTCGCTGTGTCCAGCATACTCGATGTGACAGTGATTACTCCTGCACCCGCCCCTCGGCACGGGCGCCCAGCTCGTGGGCCGTTTCCTGCCCCTCCACAGTCACCCGGTTCCCGTCGAAGCGCGTCTGGAAGAGGATGTGGTCGTTATTGGCGACCGCGTCGTACTCCCAGACGAATGTCTGGGGATCGGTCCACTCGCCGCGTGCCCCTGTGGGTAGGTTGTGGTCGCCCGGCGCGAAGCGATACACGCCGTCGAGGCCAACGCGCAGCGGTAGCCACTGACCGCCATCAGCCACGCTGACGCTCAGCGTCGCCTCCACGGTGTCGTTGAAGTCGATGCGGACGGCGCGCAATCCGAGCGGGTTAGGCTCGAAGACGATGGTCTTGCCTGAGATGGCGCGCGCCGTGTCAGGCAGCGGCGCGACGGCCCCCGGCGTCGGCGGCTGGGCGACGGCGGTGAGCGCCGCGTTGAGCCTGGCCGTGCCCGCCGCGTTGGCCGGCAGGCGCTGGCTGAGGTCGACAACGGCCGGCTCGAAGTACGCGATGGTCTCGTCCCAATCAGCACCCCCGCCTGTCATGACGAGGATGAGATTCGCGGCCGGGATGACATGGATGCGCTGCCCGCCGCGACCGACGGCGGCGTACTCGCCCGCGCCGTCGCCGGTCATGAGCCACCACGCGTAGCCGTAGTCGTCGGGGCCATCCGTTTTCATGTGAGGCTTGACGGACTGCTCAACCCAGGCGCGCGAGACAATCTGCTTGCCTTCCCACTGGCCGTGGTTGAGCCACAAGTAGCCGATCTTCGCCATGTCCTGCGGGTGCAGGTACAGACCCTCCGCCTAATCGTGTCAGGCATGGGCATCGGCATCAAGGCCGACTCACCCACTCTAAGTATCTTGGCAGGTCGGTAAGCGTCATGTGGAGAAGCCGCTACGTAGCGTTGAGGTTTCTCCACCTCTACGCGCCTGGAGCGGACTATACTGGGAGTAGGACGGCACTACGTCGTCGTTCGCGTCTTGGTTCGGCTTGGGAGGAGGTCACAATGCAAATGCCATTCGCCTCGCTCGAGCGGGCGTACATCGAGGAGTACCTACAGTCCCGAGGCTTTACGCTGGAGAGCATTCAACACTTGCCAGCGTCTGAGGCGCACAAGCTGATGCAGGACGCCTCGATCTACGCCTCGTGCAAGCTCGAGGAGATTCACGCCAAGGAGCACGAACTCCGTGAACTGGCCGGCGTGCCCCAGTTCTAGACGTCCGCCTCGCCCCAGACTTGCCCCAGGCGCTCACGAGCATCTGGGGCAGTCTGTCGCTTGATCGACTGTTGGGAAGGACGGCCTTATGACGGGCCTTACTTTGTGGCCCATCGCCCGTGTTGTGGCCCCTAGCAGCACGACGAGTTTTCGCGTGCGTGTGGCCGACGGCAACGGCGTGAGTGTGCAGGTCCACGCTTGCGCTGACGCTGTCGGCTATCAGCTGCACTTCACGAATGGCCAACCGGACGCCCCGCTTGGAGTGCAGTTTGTAAACATGGCAAGGTAGAGCCGCTATGTGACATACAGCGTCCCCGTCAGTCAGGTGGGGACGCTGTGTTCTTTTCTCTGAGAGGAGAGCGTACTATGCAACCTCGACGATTCCGAACAGCGGCGCTGCTCGGTTTGTTGGCAGGAATGATCCTGGCGGCGGGCGCGGCGAGCGCAGACCCGCCGACGCCCGCCGCACCGGTCGCCAGCGTGGTCGGCGCGGGCAGCGTGGCGAGCAAGATCAGCTACCAGGGCCGGCTAACCGACCTGGCCGGCAATCCGGTCAACGGCTCGGCCAACCTGGTGTTCCAGTTCTGGGACGATGCGGCGGCTGGGAGCCAGGCGGGAGCCGACATTGTCCGCAGTGGTACGCCGGTTCAGGGCGGACTGTTCAATGTGGACCTGGATGTCCCACCGGGCGCCTTCAGCGGCCAGGCCCTATGGCTGCGCATCCAGGTCAACGGCCAGTGGCTTACCCCCCGCCAGGCCCTGCTCCCCGTCCCCTATGCCCTGAGCCTGCGGCCGGGCGCCGTGATCGCGGCGGATAGCGCCGACCCCGTAGTCACCCTCGGCAACGGCGGCTTTGGCGCGGCGCTGCGGGCGACGGGGAATATTATCGGGGTCGAAGCCGTAGGCCAGACCGGCGTCTCGGCTGTCGGCAACGCCATCGGCGTGGCCGCCACCGGCCTGACGGCGATTCGCGGCGAGGGCGCGATTGGTGTCCACGGTGAGGGTGACATCGGGGTGCGCGGCCACAGCAGCGCCGGCGATGGGGTCGTCGGCGAGAGCCAGGGCGGCCCCTATACCGCCGCCGTGCGCGGCGCGAGCCCCGCCGGTGTGGGCGGCGTCTTCACCAGCACTCATGCCGTCGGCGCCAGCGCGAGCTCCGTCGAAGGCTATGGCCTCGCCGCGCAGAGCGGCGACTCCATCGGCGTCTATGCCCACAGCGGGCGATCGACGCCGCTCATTCTCTACACCGGCCATATTGGCGTCCTGGGTCTTAGTGAACAGGGCCCCGGCGTCAAAGCCATCGGCGCCGCCGGCGTCGAGGCCAGCGGCGTGGTGACGGGCGTCATCGGGACGGCCAGCGCTACGGGGGGCCGGGGCGTCGTGGGCGTCGCCGACGACTACGGTGGGGTCGGTGTGTCAGGCCAGGCCGCCTTTGGCATTGGCGTCAAGGGCGAAGGCGAGATTGGCCTGTCTGGCGTGGGTACCACCGGGACCGGCGTCCAGGGCCGCGGCGCGGGCGCCGGGGTCTCGGGCGCCAGCGCCATCGGCGACGGCGTGGTAGGGACAACCGACGGCGCCGCCGATACCGCGGCCGTCCGCGGCACGGCGAGTGACCGCGGCTACGGCGCGTACTTCTGGAGCGCCCGCGGCCCCGGTCTGGCGGCCCTGGGCGCTGAGGGCATCCACGGCGGCGACACCTCGGGGAACAGCTACGGGGTGCACGGAGTAAGCTCGAACATCGGCGTCCAGGGTGACGGCGGCGCGGTCGGCGTAGCGGGCCAGAGTAGCGTCGGCCTGGGCGTGAGTGGCTATAGCAGCAGCAGCACGGGCGTCTACGGCGCGACGGCGAGCGGCAACGGCATCGGCGTCTCCGGCGTTAACACCGCCGGTGGGTCGGGTGTGCGGGGGCAGAGCAATGGCGGCGACGGTGCGGGCGTCTGGGGTGTAGGCGATGGCTACGGTCTCTACGGCCAGACGTTCGGCACGGCCGGCGTGCGCGGGTATCACATGAACAACGGCAACTTCGCCGACCTCGGCACGGCGAACTACGGTGTGCATGCCGCCGCGTTCAGTCAGGACGGCATTGGCGTCGTGGCCCAATCGGTGACCGGCGATGCCGTGCGCGCCGAGACGAGCGCGGCCGGTCGGGCTGCCGTCTTCGCCAAGAACCGTGGCGTCGGGCGCGGCGTGGAGGTCGAGGCCGAGACCGTGGCGGTCCTGGCGACGAGCATCCAGGGCAGTGGCTCCGACCAGGCCGCGCTGCGCGCCGTCAATCTCAACGCTAACCACGGCATGGCCGGCAAGCTGGTCAACCAGAGCGACTTCCACACCGCCCACTTTGAGAACGCCGGCAGCGGCGGCGTTCTCTTCCTGGCCAACCACGGCGACAACGCGGGCAATGGAGGCGGCGACTTCATCACCGCGTACAGCCACAGTGGCGACTTCCAGTTTCGGGTGTTGAGCAGCGGTGAGGTCCGCTCCGACGTCGGGTTCAACACCCCGGCCCAGGACTTTGCCGAGTTGCTGCCAGCTGCCGCCGACGCGCAGCCGGCCGACGTCCTGGTCATCGGCGACGACGGGCGCCTGATGCCGTCCGCAAGGGCGTATGCGACCAGCGTCGCCGGCGTGTATTCGACGCGGCCCGGCTTTGTCGGCGGCCGGCCCGTGACCGGCTCGCCCGACGACGCCATTCCCCTGGCCGTTGTCGGGGTCGTACCGGTGAGGGTCTCAGCGGAGAATGGTGTCATTCGCCCCGGTGACTTGCTGGTGACGTCCGCCACGCCGGGCCACGCCATGCGAGCCGGTTCCAGTCCGCCGGTCGGTACAGTCATCGGCAAGGCGCTCGAGAGGCTAGATCATGGCACGGGCGTCATCAAGATGCTCGTGACGCTGCAGTAGACAAGGAGGTCTTCCCATGCCACCGGCAAAGACAGCTCTGCTGGTCATTCTTGTGGTCGGGGTGCTGGCGGTGGCCGCGACCGTCGGGGCCCAGCCGCCACTTCCGCTGCCGGCCGACGGTGCGAACGTCGCCGCCGGCGTGACTCCGGTCCCCGCCTATATCAGCTACCAGGGACGCCTCACCGACGGATTGGGCGCACCCCTGGGCGGCCACTACAGCATGGTTTTCCAGTTCTGGACGGATGACACAGCCGGGGGCCAGGTCGGCGGCGGCGAGGTCGGCGCCGACGTGCTCGTCGACGGAGGCCTATTCACGGTCGCTCTTGCAGCGCCAGCCGACGCCGTCACCGGCCAGGCGCTCTGGCTCCGCATCGAGGTCAACGGGCGCGGGCTGTCGCCGCGGCAGCCGCTCCTGCTCGTCCCCTATGCCCTGAGCGTGCGGCC
>CAZLBQ010000309.1:0-7752 GCA_964557745.1 uncultured Anaerolineales bacterium | reverse complement strand
TGGGCGCGGACATCGCCATGCACTCGACCACCAAGTACCTGGGCGGCCACGCCGACGTCACCGGCGGCGCGCTCATCGGCAAGACCGACGACGACTTCTTCGCGCAACTGCGCTTTATCCAGCGCAACGGTGGCGCTGTCCCCTCGCCCTTCGACTGCTGGCTGCTGCTGCGCGGCATCGGCACCCTGCCGCTGCGCGTCCGCGCTCACGCCGAGCATGCCGCGCAGGTCGCCCAGTTTCTGCACACCCACCCCGCCGTCGAGGTCGTCCACTATCCGGGCCTGCCGTCCCACCCGGAGCACGACGTCGCGGCGCGCCAGATGAGCGGTTTCGGCGGTATGGCCTCGGTGCAGATTCGCGGCGGGCAGGCGGCGGCGATGGGGGTCACGGCGCGCGTCAAGGTCTTCACCCGCGCGACGAGCCTCGGCGGCGTCGAGAGCCTCATCGAGCACCGCGCCTCGGTCGAAGGCCCCACCACCCGCACGCCTGACAACCTGCTGCGGCTGTCCATCGGCCTCGAACACCCCGACGACCTCATCGCCGACCTGGCCCAGGCGTTGGAAGGGGCCGCATGAAGGTCCAGATCTACGGCGTCACCACTCCCGAAGACGGCGCGCTCGTCGCCCACCTGGGCGCGGACCACGTCGGCGTCGTGGTGGGCGAGCGTGGACGAACCCCCGACGAGGTGGGCTTTGAGATGGCGCGGGCTATCTTCGCTGCCATCCCGGCCCCTACGGTGAAGATCGCCCTGACCGTCGCCGACGACGTGGACGACATCGAGGCGGTTGCCCGAGCCGTTCAGCCCGACATCCTGCACCTGGCCGCTCCCCTCGACCAGTTCGGCGCGGAGGGGACATACCAGGTCAAGCAGCGTCTGCCGGGCCTGCCCCTGATGCAGAGCGTGGCCGTCACGGGGCAAGCGGCCTACTACGTTGCCGCCAAGTTCCAGGGCGTGGCCGACTACCTGCTGCTCGACTCGCGTGACCCGGCCACAGGCCGTGTCGGTGTGACCGGTCAGACGCACGATTGGAGCGTCAGCCGCCGCATCGTTGAGGCTGTCAGTATCCCGGTTATCCTGGCGGGTGGCCTGTCGCCCGACAACGTCGCCGAGGCCATCCGCGCCGTTCAGCCCTGGGGCGTCGACTCGCAGAGCCTCACCAGCCGCGACGACGACCCGCTGCGCAAGGACGCCGACAAGGTGCGGCGCTTCATCGCCGCCGCGAGGGCGGCCGCGTGATCGCCAGCCCGACCGTCGCCCCCTTCGACGCCGAAGCCGCGACGTACGACGACGCCTTCACGGCCACGCGGCTAGGCCGCTGGCTGCGCGACCTGGTCCGGCCGCGTCTGGCTGCCGCGTTCCCGCCGGGCAGCCGCGTCCTCGAACTCGGCTGCGGGACGGGTGAGGATGCCGTCTGGCTTGCCCGACGCGGGGTCCACGTCGTCGCTACGGACGCCGCGCCGCGCATGGTCCAGGCCACCCGCGCCAAGGCCGCTCGCTGGGGCGTCGCCGACCGCGTCCATCCCCTCGTCCTCCGCGCCGAAGACCTCCCGCCACGCTCCGCTCTCCACCATAGGCTCTCCGCCATAGGCCATCCGCCATCTGCCATAGGCTATAGGCCATCCGCCATCCGCCTTCTGACCTTCGATGGCGCTTTCTCCAATTTCGGCGGCCTCAACTGCGTCGCCGACTTGCGGCCCGTCGCCCATGCGCTGGCGGCCTGGCTGCGGCCCGGCGGCACGGTCACTCTGGTTCTCATGGGGCCGTGGTGCCCGTGGGAGACGGTCTGGTATCTGGCGCACGGCCAGCCGCGTCTGGCGGTCCGCCGCTGGCGGAGCGGCGGCGCGACGGCTCGCATCGGTGGGCAGACGCTGCGCGTGTTCTACCCAACGCCCGCCCAGGTCGCGGCGGCGTTCACGCCCCTGTTTCGGGTGACGGGGCAGCAGGCGATCGGCGCGCTGCTCCCACCGTCGTATCTGAGCGGCCTGGTGGACGGCTACCCCGCCGTCTTTGCGACGCTGGCCGCCTGGGAGCCGCGCGTCGCCGCACGCTGGCCGTTCACCCACCTCAACGATCACTATCTCCTAGAACTGACGCGGACAGAGGTCCCGTGCTAAAGACCTCCGTCCCGTCTCGACCAGGCCTTGACCTCCCGCGTCTCGCGCGTGGACTGTGGCGGCGGCTCCAGGCCGTGCGGCGGCCGCTGCTCCGCCACCGCCACCGCCGCCTGACCGTCGAGACGGTGCTGGGCGCGCCGTTTGTCGTCCTACCCGACGTCTTCAACCCGGCGCTGTTCATGACCAGCGAGTTTCTGGCCCGCCAACTGGGGCCGGCCAACGCGTCGGGGGCTGTCCTGGACATGGGGACGGGGTCGGGCGTTGGGGCCGTCATCGCCGTGCGGTGGGCGCGGCGGGTCGTCGCCGTGGACATCAACCCCGAAGCGGTGCGCTGCGCCCGTCTCAACGCCCTGCTCAACCGCGTCGAGGACCGCGTCGAGGTCCGCCAGGGCGACCTGTTCGCGCCCGTGACGGGCGAGCGCTTCGACCTGGTGCTGTTCAACCCGCCCTTCTTCCGGGGCCGGCCCTGCGACCTGTACGACCATGCCTGGCGCTCCGAGGACGTCATCCCGCGCTTCCTGGGTGGCCTGACCGATGCGCTGGCCCCCGGCGGCGCGGCTCTCGTCGTCCTGTCGTCGGATGTGCCAGACGCGGAGTTCCGGGCGCTCGCTGTGAGCCAGGGTCTGACGTGCGAAGTCGTCGCCCGCCGCGACCTGCTATACGAGATCGTCACCGTCTACCGCCTGATGAGGATGCCATGATTATCCTGTACAACCCCCAAAGCACGGCCTCGCGCAAGCGCGTCCTGCCCATGTCGCTCCTGGCGCTGGGGGCGATCCTCGAAGAGCGCCACGACTATATCATCGTGGACGGCAACGTCGAGCCCGACCCGCTGACGCGGCTGGACGGGCTGGTGGCCGACGGGGCGAGTGTGCTGGGGGTGACGGTCATGCCGGGGCCTCAGTTGGCCCAGGCCGTCCCGTTATGCAGGGAACTCAAGCGCCGCCATCCGGGGCTGACCATCGTCTGGGGCGGCTACTTCCCGACGCAGCACTGGGATGTCGCGCTGCGCGCCGACTACGTGGACTACGTCGTGCGGGGGCACGGCGAGATGGTCTTCCTCCATCTGCTGGACCGGCTGGCTGGCGGCGGCTCGCTGGACGACATCGCGGGGCTGGCCTACCGCGTCAACGGCGCCCCCAGGTCGAATGTCATGGCCCCCATCCCGCACCCCGACCGGCTGCCCGACTTCCCCTACCACCGCGTCCCGATGGCCGAGTACGCCAAGGACTGCTTCCTGGGCCGTCGCACCTATCCCCACCACTCGTCCTACGGCTGCCCGTTCTTCTGTAACTTTTGCGCCGTTGTCAACATGGTCAACGGGCGCTGGCTGGCCCAGAGCGCCGAGCGCACGGCGCGCACGACGCGCTGGCTCCACGACACCTGGGGCGCGGACGCCGTCGAGTTCTACGACAACAACTTCTTTGTCCACGAGGCGCGGACCGCTGAGTTCGCGGAGCGCATCCTGGACCTGGACATGACGTGGTGGGGTGAGGCGCGCATCGACACCCTGCTGAAGTTCAGCCCGCAGACCTGGCGGCTGATGGCCGACAGTGGTCTCAAGATGATCTTCATGGGGGCCGAGTCCGGCTCGGACGAGACGCTCAAGCGCATGAACAAGGGCGGCACGCAGTCCGCCGACAAGACGCTGGAGATCGCGCGCATCATGCGCAGCTACGGCATCACGCCGGAGTTCTCGTTTGTCATGGGCAACCCGCCCGACCCCGAAGGTGACATCCGCCACACCATCGAGTTCATCCGCCGCGTCAAGCAGGCCCACCCCGAAGCCGAGATCATTATGTATATGTACACGCCGGTTCCGCTGGCGGGCGACCTGTTCGACGAGGCCCAGGCGCAGGGCTTTCGCTTCCCGGAGACGCTCGAAGAGTGGGTTAGTCCGGCGTGGAGCCAGTTCTCGCAGCGGCGCAGCGTCAAGATGCCCTGGCTACGCGGCGACCTGCGCGATGGCGTCCACAACTTCGAGCGCGTCCTCAACGCCTACTACCCAACGGCCACCGACCCCAGGCTGACAGGGGCGTGGCGCTACGCCCTCCGCGCCGCGAGCGCCTGGCGCTACCACCTCCGCTTCTACGACTACCCGCTCGAACTGCGCGCCCTCCACAAGCTCGTCGCCTACCAGCGCCCCGAAACGACGGGTTTCTAGGTTGGGGAGGAGAGTCTCATGTACAACATCGCTAATGACTTGCTCGATGCTCTGCGCGCGGCCCGCGTCGACTTCCTGGCCGCGCTGGCGCCCGAGCAGTGGCGGCGCGGCGGGCTGCCCGCCGCGCAAGGCGCCATCACCATCGCCAGCCCCGTCCTCCACATTGTCGCCCATGACAGCATCCACGCGGCGCAGATCGCCCATCAGTTGCGAGCCACGCAGGGATGACACGGGACCGCGTAGCGGCGCTGGGGCTGGTGGTCAGCGTGTGGGCCGTGAGTCTCACCCAACTCGACCGCTTCCCGCCGCTCCACGACGACGAGGCCTGGATCCTCTCGCCTGGCGTGAAGCTGTTCAGCCAGGGCGTGTACGGCTCCGACCTATTCGCCGGGTTTGCCGGCATGGAGCGCCACTACTTCGAGTTCATGCCGCTGCTGTCCGTGCTGCAGGGCGCGGGCGCGCGTCTATGGGGTATTGGGGTATTCCAGATGCGCTTCCTGCCTGTCCTCCTGGCCGTCCTGCTCCTGGCGCTCATCTTCAGCCTGGCGCGCTGGCTGGCCGGGCCGGTGGTGGCGCTCGCCGCCGCGCTCCTGCTCCTCGGCTGGCAATGGCTGCCGGGCGGCGCGCGCATCCTGGGGACAGGTATCCCGCTGGTCGACCTGGCTCGCCTGGCGCGCTATGATGTCCTCGCCGCGCTCCTGGGGCTGGCGGCCCTGTTCGCGTTCATACGTGGGTCGTCCATCAGCCGGCGACCTCCCTGTCTAGACCTGCTGGCCGGTCTTCTCGTTGGGCTAGCCGGACTGGCGCAACTGTACGGCCTCTTCTGGCTCGCTGTATTTATCAGTGGACTGGCTGTGACGCGACTCCGGTACGGCCAAGATGGTGGGGGGCGGCGCCTGGCCTGGCTGTTAGGCGGTAGCGGCCTCGTCTGGCTCCCGTGGGGCGTGTACGTCGCCAATGGCCTGGCCGACTACCGCGCCCAGATGCGGCTGCACGGGACGCAGTTCGACCTCTTTGTCCCCTCGTTCTACCTGGGCAACCTCTTGAACGAGGGGCGGCGCTATGCCCTGGGCCTGCGGGATCCGACCATCGTCACCCGCGCTGGGTTCTGGCTCCTGGTTGTCGGGGCGCCCATCGCGTTGGCCTGGCTGGCATGGCGAGCTAGCCGTGGGGATCAGGCCGCCTTCTGGCTCGTCTGGTCGTGTCTGGTCTTTCCGCTGCTGCTGGCCCTGCTGGTTCAGCGCAAGACATTCGACTATCTCGTTACCGTCGTGCCGCTGGTCAGTATCGCCCTGGCATGGGGACTGGTGGCTCTGGCAAGGCGTGGGCCGGTGACCCGTCTGGCCGTCGTCGCGTGGCTGGTTCTTGCCGTCCTGCAAGGCAGTTGGACGATTGTTCAGATGCAGCGCCGCGCATCCCAGGTTGACCCCGTGCCCGACGCCTTCTTCGTCCAACTCCGCCACCTCATCGCGCCCGGTGAGCGCGTGGTCGGTCCGACAGCCTATGCTGTTGGCGTGCCCGAGACCGCGTACCGCTCCTACGCCTTGCCCTTCTACCTCGCGGACCCCGATCTCGCGCCCGCCCCCCTGGCGCTGGATGACGCCCTGGAGGCCCTGACTCCCGACGTCCTCCTGATGTCGCCCCAGTGGGCGCTGTCCATGCAGGGTGATCCAGTGACCCGACGGCCTGACCGGCGACTACAGTTCGCCGCGTTTATGGCCCGCCATCAGGCGCGCCTCGTCGCCAACCTGCGCGACAGCGAAGGCGCGCCGATCCAGGTCTTTCGCCTCAGCCCATGACGACCGTGGTGCAGACCCTGCGCAGTCTCAAGTGGCGGCGGCGCGCCTGGGTCGTGGCGACGAATGCCGCCAACAGCGTCCTCGTGCCGGCCCTCGGCGTGCTGGTCTCCTTCTTTGTCATTCGCCTCGCCTCCTTGCGCCTGTGGGGCGAGTTCGTGTCCGTCATGCTGTGGGTCCAATTGGCGGCCCACGTCATGGGCTGGGGCAACAAGGACTACCTGCTCCGCGCCTTCAGCCTGCGCCCCGCGTATCTGACCTCCCTCTGGCAGTCGGCCCTCGTCACGCGCGCGGCGCTGCTCGTCCCGTTCGGCGTGGGGGTCTGGTTGCTCGGCATACCGCCGCTGCGCGCCGCGCTCATCCTCCTGTGGGGCGCGGCCCTGTTTCTCGACCAGTCGGCCGACGTTCTCATCCAGTATCGCAAAGATTTCCTGTTCTCCCTCGTCGTCGAGTTGGTCGGGCTGGCCGCCCTGCTCGCGCCCATCCTCTGGCTGCGCGAGCGTCTGACTCTCGACTGGCTCATCGCCCTGTTCGCCATCGTGTTCCTGGGCAAAGCCCTGGCCTTTCTGGCCCGCTATCGAACGGTCACGCTGGCCCGGCCGGGGCGTCAAGAGGGGGACGCGCGGCTCTTCCAGCCCGCCCTCTTCCGCCTGGCGCTGCCCTTCTTCCTGCTCGGCCTGTCCGGCCTGCTCCAGTCGCGCGTCGACCAGTATGTGGTCAACGCCAAGCTGCCGCCCACCGAAGTCGCGCAGTACCAGGTGTTCATGAACCTGATGATCTACCTGCAATCGGTGTCGGTCTTCATCCTGGGGCCGTTCGTCAAGAGCGTCTATCGGTTGCATACCCGAACTATCCTCAGGCTAACCTTGCGCCTCGCCGTGCTGGGGCTACTCGTAGTCGGACCAGGCTTGATGGTGACTTACGCCGTCTTGCGCCTCTTGTATCACTTGACCTTTGCGCCCGCCTACTTCGTGTTCGGCGGCCTGCTGGCGTTGCCGGTGTTTGCCTATCTGCCCCTGGTGTATGCCCTGTACAAGCTAAACCGTCAGACTTGGGTCCTGGTCATCAATCTGCTGGGCATCGGCGCCAGCCTAGCCCTGAGCCTGGCGCTGCTGCCCCGCTACGGTATGCTGGGGGCCGTCGCGGCCAGCGCCGTCGCGCAGTGGGCCATGCTACTGGCGTACGGGGCTGCGTGGCTGGCGAGAGGAGACGTGCTTCGTGCTGTGCCCGAACTGCCGTGAGCGCCTGAATCCGGACACTCTCACGTGCCCGCGCGGCCACGGCTATGGCGAGTCGGAGGGCGTCCTCGTCCTGCTCGACGACGACTTCGGGCCGCGCCTGCGCCAGTTCCTGGCCAGCTTCAGCCAGGTGCGCCAGCAGGACGGCAAGCGCCTGGTCGACCCCGCCGCCTACGAGGCCCTCCCCTACGGCTCCGCCGTTCAAGGGGCCTTCGAGTGGCGCTTGCGCCAGGCCGACCTGGCCGTTGTGCTGCGCCAGGTGGCCGGGCGCGGCCCACAGCGCGTCCTGGATGTCGGGGCGTGGAACGGCTGGCTGAGCCACCAGTTGGCGCGGCGCGGCCACAATGTGACGGCCGTCGACTACTTCGTCGATCAGTTCGACGGCCTGGGCGCGCGTCAATTCTACTCGTCACGGTGGCGCGCTATCCACATGGACCTT
>CAZLBQ010000308.1:0-7753 GCA_964557745.1 uncultured Anaerolineales bacterium | reverse complement strand
ATGCGGTCGCCGCCGAAGAACATGTGCTCGGTGCGGCACAGGCCGATGCCCTCGGCGCCGAACTCGCGGGCGACCTTCGCGTCGCGCGGGATGTCGGCGTTGGCGCGGACGCCCATGGTGCGGAACTCGTCCACCCAGGTCATGAACTCGGCGAAGTCGCCGGTCAGGCTGGCGTCCACCAGCGGAGCCTGGCCCAGGATGACGTTGCCGGTTGAGCCGTCGATGCTCACCCACTCGCCTTCCTTGACCGTCGTGCCGTTGGCGCTGAACTGCTTGTTCTTGTAGTCGACGCGGATGTCGCCCGCGCCCGCCACGCACGGCTTGCCCATGCCGCGCGCCACCACCGCCGCGTGGCTGGTCATGCCGCCGCGCGCCGTCAGGAACGCTTGCGACACTTCCATGCCGTGGAAGTCTTCAGGAGCCGTCTCGGTGCGGACAAGGATGACCTTGTGGCCGTCCTTGGCCCAGGCCACGGCGTCGTCGGGGTCGAACACAACCTGGCCGCTGGCGGCGCCGGGGCTGGCCGGCAGGCCCGTCGTCAGAATCTGGACCTTGGCCTTGGGGTCGATACGCGGGTGGAGGAGTTGGTCCAGCGCCCCCGGCTCGACACGCAGTACCGCGTCCTGCTTGCTGATCAGACCCTCATGGACGTGGTCCACGGCGATCTTGACGGCAGCGGGGCCGGTGCGCTTGCCCGTGCGGGTCTGGAGCATGTAGAGCTTGCCGCGCTCGATGGTGAACTCCAGGTCCTGGACGTCCTTGTAGTACTTCTCCAGCCGCTCGCCGTAGGACTTAAACTCCTCGTACGCCTCCGGCATCTCCTGGGCCAGGTCGTCGAGCGTGCGCGGGGTGCGCACCCCCGCCACCACGTCCTCACCCTGGGCGTTGACCAGGTACTCACCGTACAGGTGGTTGTCGCCCGTCGAGGGGTTGCGGGTGAAGGCCACGCCCGTCGCCGAGTCGTTGCCCATGTTGCCGAACACCATGGTCTGGACGTTGACCGCCGTGCCCAAGTTGTCGGCAATCTTGTTGACGCGGCGGTAGTCAATGGCGCGCCGGCCCATCCAGGAGCCGAAGACCGCGCCAATGGCCATCTTCAACTGTTCGTAGGGGTCGTCGGGGAAGTCGACACCCGAGTCCTGCTTGATGATCTGCTTGAATTCCTGGGCAATCTGGCCGAGTTCCTCGGTCGACAGGTCGGTATCCTGACGGTGCTGCCCGTCCTGCTCCTTATAGTGGTCGAGGACGTGCTCGAACTTGTCGCCCGACACACCCAGCACGATCTTGCCGAAGAGTTGGACAAAGCGGCGGTAGGCGTCGGCGGCGAAGCGGGGATTGTTGGTCAGCTTCGCCAGCCCGGCCTGGGTCTGAGGGTTCAGGCCGAGATTGAGAACGGTGTCCATCATGCCGGGCATGGAGAACTTGGCGCCCGAGCGGACCGAGACGAGCAGCGGGTTGTTGGGATCACCGAACTTCTTGCCTGTCTTTGCCTCCACGTCCTTCATCGCGGCCAGCACCTGCTCCCACATGCCTGCGGGGAACTGCTTGCCGTTGTCGTAGTAGGCATTGCAAGCCTCGGTGGTGATGGTGAAGCCGGGGGGAACGGGCAGGCCCGCGCGTGTCATGTCGGCCACGCCCGCGCCCTTGCCGCCCAAAAGCGAGCGGACGCCGTCCCACGATCCCGTCCGCTGCTCGGCCTCATTCACGTCCGTGAAGAGATAGACCCATTTGTGAGCCATATTCCTGTTCTCCTTGCTGGTATTGTCCCGACTCGCGCCTACGGACCAGCCTGGGGCCGCAGGTCAACCGGAGTCGGCTGTCTAGAACCCTTCCACCTTGCTTAAGTCCGCCAGCTTCATTGGCAGGCGGGCGACACGCTGGACAAGCGCGCGGCGATTGGTGCGGACGGCCTCGTCTGGCGCTTCAACCATCACCGCGTCGAAGAACGTGTTAATCGGCTCGACCAGGGACTGCATGGCGCTGAACACCTGGTCGAGGCGGCACGTTGAAGAGTACAGGCTGAAGGTCGACGGGTCAAGCGTGCAGCCGCCTGCCGTCAACTGGTCAACCACACTCTGATAAGCGTTGTAGAGACTCCGCTCGGCGTCGGTCTCGAATTTCGCCGGGTCCAGATCAAACGTCTGGCTGTGGGCGCGGACGATACGCACGCAGCGGGCATAAGCCGTCAGAAACGCCGTCCACTCGGGGCGATTGGCCCACTGGGACAATTCCTGGAGCGCCTGGACCGCGCCGGCGGGCGTATCGCCCTGCGCCGCCAGGACGGCCTGGGTCAGGTCGTGGCGATAGCCCTGGTCGCGCAGCCACTGTTCGAGCCGCCCGCGCACGAAGTCGCGCACAGCGGTCTTGGCCGCGTCGTCCACCGGCACGGGCTGCACCTGGGCGGCGGCCTCGATCAACGGCGTCAAGGCGACGGCGCCCTGGCTGTTGCTACTCTCAGGTCGCTCCTCGGCCAGGAGGCGCGCCAGACCCAGCGCCGTGCGGCGCAGGCCCAATGGGTCCTGGGTGGCCGTCGGCTGCTGGCCGACGGCGAACATGCCCACCAGGGCGTCCACGCGGTCGGCGACGCTCAAGGCGAAGCCAACGCGCGACGAGGGCAGCTTGTCCGTCGCCGACTTGGGCAGGTATTGCTCGTAGATGGCGAGGGCAACAGGCTCTGGTTCGCCGTCGGCGCGGGCGTAGTCGCGGCCAATGGCCCCCTGCAAGCCCGTCAACTCGGTGCCCATCTGGGTGGCGATGTCGGCCTTGCTCAGGTACGCCGCCCGCTCCAGCCAGGCGCTTTCCTGGTCGGAGAGGCCCAACTGCCGCGCCAGGACGGGTGCGAGCGCCTGGAGGCGCTGGGTCTTCGCCAGCAGCGTGCCCAGCCGCGTGTGAACGGTCATGCGCTCTAGCGCGGGCACGAATTCTTCCAGGCGATGCTGGCGGTCGCGCTTGACAAAGTAGGCCGCGTCGGCGAAGCGCGCGCGAATAACCGCCTCGTTGCCCTGGCGGATGTTGGCGGCATGAGCAGCGTTGCCGTTGGCAATGGCAATGAAGTAGGGTAGGATCGACCGCTGGCCGCCGTCGTCGCGCACCACGGCGAAGTACCGCTGGTGCTTGCGCATGACGGTGATGAGCACGTCCTGGGGCAGGTCGAGATACTCGCGCTCAAACTCACCGCGAATGGCAACCGGCTGCTCAATGAGATGCACGACTTCGTCCAACAGGCCTGGGTCGTCGGGAACGGTCCCACCGACCTCGGCGGCCAGCCGCGCCGCCTGCTCCTGGACCAACCGCCGCCGCTCGGCCGGGTCGAGGACAACCCCCGCCGTGCGCGTCACCTTGAAATAATCCTCAGCCTGGGCGACGGGGAGCCGCGGCGAGCCGTGCGGGCGCAGGCCGCGTGTCGTCGCGCTCGCGCGAACGCCCGCGTACTCGACGGGCACGACGGCCTTGCCGTGCAGCGCGACAAGCCAGCGGACGGGCCGCGAGAAGGCGACGTTGCTCTGGTTCCAGCGCATGGCCTTGGCGAAGCTCAACCCCGCAATCTGCTTGGGCAGAATCTCGCTCAGGACGTCCGACGCCGAGCGCCCGGCCTCCTGGCGCACCACGAGGGCGTAGGTCTTACCCTCTCTCTGGCGGGTCTGGACCTGCTCGACGGGCACACCTTGCGAGCGGGCAAAGCCGATGGCCGCGCCGGTCGGCTGGCCGTCCTTGAAGGCGACCTGGGCGGGCGGGCCGAACACCTCGACCTCGCGGTCGGGCTGGCGGGGGGCGAGGGCGCGCACGCACACCACGATGCGGCGCGGCGTGCCAACGACCTCGACGCCGCCGTGTGTCAGCCGCGCCTCTTCCAGCGCCTTGGGGATGGCAGCGCTGAGAGTATCCAGCGCGCCTTGCAGGTCGGCGGGCGGCAGTTCTTCGGTCCCGATTTCCAGCACGAAATCGGCCGGCTCCGTGGGTAGGACAGCTGACGGCTGACCGCCGACCGCCGCCTGACTCTGACTATCGTCCGTCGTTCGTCGTCCGGCGTCAAAGGTCTGGCCCAACAACGGGTAGCCGAGCTTCTCGCGCTGGGCGAGATAGGCCTGGGCGACCTCGCGCGACAACTGGCGCATCTTGCCAAAGTAGCGCGTGCGGTCGGTGACGCCGATGGCGCCGCGCGCGTCCAGCACGTTGAACGCCTGGGACATGCGCAGCACGTTGTCGTGGGCGGGCAGGACCAGCCCGTGCGCCAGGCAGCGCTCGGCCTCACGCGCGTAGATGTCGAACAGAGTCTGCTGGGTCTGGACGTCGGCGGTGTCCAGGTAGTACGTCGAGTGCTCGAACTCAGCCATCAGGTTGACATCGCCCGCCGAGATGGTATCGGTCCAGCAGATCTCCTTGAAGTGGCGCGCGCCCTGGAGAGCCATGGCGATGCGGTCCAGACCATAGGTGATCTCGACCGAGACCGGGTCCAGCCGCGTGCCGCCCGCTTCCTGGAAATAGGTGAACTGGGTAATCTCCAGGCCGTTGAGCCACACTTCCCAGCCCAGCCCCCACGCGCCCAGCGCGGGCGACTCCCAGTTGTCCTCGACAAAGCGGATGTCGTGCTCCAGCGGGTCGATGCCGATGGCGCGCAGGCTGTCCAGGTAGAGTTCCTGGGGGTTGCCGGGGTCAGGCTTCAGGATGACCTGGTACTGATAGTGCATCTGGAGGCGGTTGGGGTTCTCGCCGTAGCGGGCGTCGTCGGGGCGAATCGACGGCTCGACGTAGCCGACGCGCCACGGCTCCGGCCCCAGCACGCGTAGGGCCGTGGCCGGGTTGAGGGTTCCCGCACCCACCTGGACATTGTACGGTTGCCAGATCAACGCGCCGTGCTCGGCCCAGAACTGATGCAGCCGCGCGATCATATCTTGGAAGTTGAGTTGTTGCATGCGAACCGTTCTCTGGAATTAGGCTGGGGCAGCCACTTGTTGGTTGAGGATGAATTGCACCACTGGCAGGGCCGAGACTTCTAACCTAGATAGGTCAACACGCTTGCCAGCGTCTTCAATCTCGATTCCGATCACACGATTAGCCTCGTCAAAATCCAGGACGATGCCTGGCGCGACTTCTTCTGATTCAGCGCTGACACCCTCGGCTAGCTCAATATAGAGCATGTCGGTCTCGGCGTCGTATTGAAATACCATGTGAAGTGCCTACACGTCCCGCCGAATTAGCTCCAGGAACTCCGGCGACTTAAGCTGCCTTTCCAGCACATGGGTCAGATAGCGCAGGTGTAAGCGCTCTAGTTCGGTCTGGACCTCGCCGCTCACGCGCAGCGTACGCACCTGGGCCCAGTCGCGGGTCTGGAGGAAGCGCAGCACTTTCAACGCGTTGAGGGACAGGGGCAGCGCATCGCGCTCAGCCAGTCGGCACTGTGGACACAGCACACCGCCGGCCAGGGGCGAGAAGTATTGATCGACGGCTTCGAGGGGTGTTTGGCAGTGAGCGCAGGCGAACAGCGAGGGCTGGTACCCGACCAGGCTTAGGAGGTGGAGTTCGAAGGAGCGCGCCAGCAGCGGGAGCGGGCCCTCGTCTTGCTCGGCCACGAGGGCAGTCAGCCCATCCCGCAGCAGGTCGTAGACCTCGGGCTGGGCGTCGCCCTCCTCCATGAACTTATCCACCAACTCGACCATCGTACTGGCATAGGTGAACCGCAGCAGGTCATCGTGGAGGGGACGGAAGAGGTTAACCGCCTCGGCCTGGGTGATGACGTCCATCGTGCGGCCCTTCGCCAGCAGCAGCCGCGTCTGGCTGAACAGCTCGATATGGCCGGCCTTGCGGCTGATGGTGCGGCGCACCCCTTTCGCCACGGCCCGCAGCTTGCCGTGGTCGGGGGTGAGCAGGGTGAGAACGCGGTCCGCCTCGCCAAAATCCTGCCGTTTGAGCACAATCGCTTCTACACGGTATAACCGCTCGCGGGCCTGTCGCACGGTGTCGCTCTTTTCTAGCAATATCTTCGTAATTATACTCGTGCGTGGCAACACGGGCAAGGAAGGTTTGACCACGCACCGTTGACAAATTAACTTTACCGCTGTATCATTCATATATAAACTTATAATCTACCCGCAAAGGTTGTGGCCTGATATGTCTCACCCCACTCTCTTGGCCGTCCTGGCCCACCCTGATGACGAAGTCTTTATCGGCGGCACGCTGGCGAAGTACGCGGCCCAGGGCATCCACGTCGTCCTGGCGACAGTCACCCGCGGCGAGCTAGGCGAGATCAGTGACTCGGCCCTGGCGACGCCCGACACGCTGGGCGAGGTGCGCGAGGGCGAGCTGCGCGCCGCCGTTCAGGCGCTCGGTATCCAGGAATTACGCTTCCTCGACTTCCGCGACTCGGGCATGGCCGGGACCGAGGGCAACCAGGACCCGCGCACCCTGCCCCAGACCGACCCGACCGAGGCCACGCGCCGCTTCGTGGCCCTCATTCGCGCCGTGCGGCCCCACGTCGTCATCACCCACGACCCAACGGGCAACTACGGGCACCCCGACCACATCGGCGCGTGGCGGGCGACCGTCACCGCCTTCGATGCAGCGGGAGACGCCTCCCAGTTCCCGGAGGCTGGACCCGCCTGGCAGCCGCCGCGCCTCTTCTACCAGGTCATCCCTCGCACTTTCTTTGCCCGTATGCGGGCCACGATGGAGGCGCTGGGCATGGCGACCGAGGCGGAGACGGACGAGGACGGCGGCTGGGACGAGCAGACCTACGGCTACGACGAGGACCAGATCACGGCGCTGGTCGATGTGACCGAGTATCTCGACGCCAAGGCGGCGGCTTTCGAGGCGCACCGAACTCAGTTCGGCCTGGACCACCCCTTCCGCAAGTTCCCGCCTCAGGCGATGCGCGACCTGATGGGCGAGGAACCGTTCGTCCAGGCGCGGCCGGTCCCAGACTCCGGCGCACCTCGCGTCAACGACCTGTTCGCAGGCATCAAGCCGTAACCCAGCCAACGCTTGTCCAGGCAGCCGCCTGCTGGTAGAATTGGGGTCAACGCGCCGACAACAAGAGCAGGTCGTGGGCGAGTGGGATCGCGTGCGGCTCGAACGAGTTGGTGGGCCGCATTCGCGGCACAGGCATTGGCCTGGCGAGCGCGCGGCAGATTGTCGAGCAGCACGGCGGCCGCATCAGTGTCACCAGCCGCGAGAATGCAGGCTCGACCTTCGTCGTGCGGCTGCCCATCGACCGGACGGCGGCGCGCCAGACGGAGTCTCCCCATGTCCACCATAACGAACCCGCAGCGGCCCGTTGAGGCCTCAGCGGCGGGCTTCCCCAACCTGCGCGGCCATCAGTATATGACCCTAACCACCTACCGCAAGAACGGCGCGCCCGTCACCACGCCCGTCTGGTTCGCCGAGGTCGACGGTAAGCTGTACGTGACGACTGACGCTGCGGCGGGCAAGCTCAAGCGGCTGCAGAACAATAGCCGCGTCGAGGTCGGGCCGAGCGACGCGCGGGGCAAGGCGCTGGGTCCAGCGGCCGCGGGCGTCGGGCGTGTCCTGCCCGAAGCGGAGTTTGACGCGGCAGATAGCGCCCTGAAACGCAAGTACGGGCTGCTCTACCGGGCGTTTATGCTGGCCGGGCGGTTGCGCGGCGGGCAGCGCACCTTCCTGGAGATTCGACCGGCATAATATCCTCTCACCCCTGCCCCTCTCCCACGAGGGGCAGGGGTGAGAAGCAACCAACCTTCCCGCACTTGAGGACGAGGCAGGAAACGAGGTATCGAATGGG
>CAZLBQ010000307.1:0-7779 GCA_964557745.1 uncultured Anaerolineales bacterium | reverse complement strand
TCCTCGCCGTGGGCTGGACCAGCGGCGAGTGGGACAGGAGGGACACCTCCGAGCGCCCCTCCGATGCCTCCCTCATCCCCGGCTGGGCCGACCACGAGCGGGACCGACGTCACTCCGCCCGGCGCTCCCGCTGCCCCGCCCTCCCCCTGGGCCGGACCCACCGCTAGCGAGACAAGTTACACTAGCCAGACAACACCGCCTATCACCCCCTCACGCCCGGCTGGACCAACGGCGAGCGGAACCGAAGCCACTACTCCGAGCGCCACGACGCCACCCTCACCGTGGGCGGGACCGACAGCGACGGCCGCTGGGGCAGGGGCTCTCGGTGCGGCGACCGAGACAACCCGTGACATCCAGAGCGATATCGAGACGGGCGTGACGAGCGAGGCCGCCCAGTCGGCCGAGGCTGAGACAGGCGCGGGCGCAATCGGCGCCGGGTTGGTCGGCGCGGCGGCGCTGAGCGCGGCGGCTGCCGCTGCGGCGGGCGCGGCCCGCGACGAGACGCCACCGTCCTCCGACGAGGAGGACACGGCGCCCATCACCGTCGCGGACATTGAAGCCGCGCCCGCCGACCTGGCGCCGGATGTGACAACCGCTGAGCCGCCGACCGACGAGGTCCTGGCGGAACTGGGTGAGGCGCGCCTCCAGCCGGAGGACATCGCGCCGACGCTGCCTGAGCCGGAGCTCGAGGGGCTAGCGCCGACCGCCGAGGTAGACGAAGCGCCCCCGGTTGAACTGCCGCCAACTCCCGCCGAAGGGGGGGAGGCGAAGACAGGAACGGGCGGCGGTCTCAGCGCCGGGGCGGTCCTCGGTGGGCTGGCGGCGGCGAGTGTCGCGGCAGCCGGCCTGTGGGTCGTCGCCCATCGCTCGGACAAGGAGAAAGCGGAGGCAGAGGGCGGTGAGGCTGGTGAAGCCGCTCCGGAGGGCGCGGCCACAGCCGAGGCTCCAGCGGCCGAAGGTGAGACACCCTCCGTCGCGATACCCGACGTGACGGAGGCGCAAGCCTCGCTAGAAGCAAATGAAGGCGGCACGCCCTTGGACGAGGCCGAGAGTAGCGCGCTGAATACCAGCGCCCTGGCCCTGGGCGGCCTGGCGGCGACGGGCGCGGCGGCGGCAGCGGCGTGGACGGCCACACATGGTGAGGAGGAGGGCGGAGAAGGCGACGCAGCGGAGCAGAAGGCAGCTACGAGCGAGGAGGCGGGCGCGCCATCGGCTGGGAGGACAGAGACGCCTAGTGCGACGGGCGCGGCCGAGACGGCGGTGATGGGGGAGGGCGTCCTCAGCGCCAACGATCCCAACTTCGGGCGTGAGGCGCTGCCCCCAGCAGCGGTCGCGGGCGAGGAAGCGCCCTCGACTGAGACAAAGGAGACTGGCTGGACGCCACCCGGTGTGGCGATGCTGGGGGCGGCTGGCGTCGTCGCGCCCTCCGCCTTTACGTCGCCAGCCCCCCATCTACCAGGGACAGAGGAGAGCGCCCTGGCAGCGGGCGCCTCGCCGGAAGCTATCATCGGCGAGACAGAGGCAACGCCAGCCGAAACCGTCACCGCGGCGACGGACACGGCGTGGGGTGAAGCGGCCCTGGAGGAGAGCGAAACGGCGCGGGCCGAAACCATCGTTGGAGAGGGGCAGCCGACGCTGGCCGAAACGGCGGGAGAGGAGTCGCTCACCGGCGAAGGCGAGGTGCAGCCTGGCCTGATCGCCGCGGGCGCGTCCGCCCTGGCCGCCGTCACGGGGGGCACGGGCGAGACGCCTGTAGGAGACGCGGCTACGCGCAGAGCCGAGACGACGCAGACTGAAGGCGAGGCGAGCGAGGCGCAGGCGTCCGAGGCTGAAACGAGCGCCGAGGCTGCGCCCGACGAGGAAAGCGAAGGGGGCGCGCGCCTCGGCCTGCCGGCGACAGGCGCGACCACGCTGGCCGCTGGGGCGACGGCGGCAGCCCTCGCGGGCGGCGCGGCGGGTGGAGATGAGACTACGACCGTGGAAAGCGGTGAAGGCGAAGCGCAGGCGGCCCTGGCCGGAACAGGCGTGGAGGAGACATCCATTAGTGTAGACGAAGCCCCGGCGGAACCAGACGTCACAGCGGCGGGCGCCGCACTGGCGGGCGTTGGGGCAGGCGCAGCGCCTGGTGAGACCGCGGAAGGGGGCGAGGCTGCGCTGGGCAGCATGCGGCGCGTCCTCAAGCTCTTCGAGGCGGCGGGCATCACGGCGCGCGAGCAGCTTACCGCCGAGGAAACCGAGCGCCTGGCGCAAGTCCTCCGCGACGCGACGCCCACAGCCGAAGGCCGTTCCACCGTCATGCCCTCGTGGCGCGAGTAGCGCGCCGCACAGCCCGGTATGCTGCGGCCGGCCTCTCTTATCAGGAGGCCGGCCCTTTTCTTCACGTACCCTTTTCGTCAGGCAAAGGCATGAATGGCGTCAGGTTGGTGTGAACGAAGTGTGATACATTAGAGGCACAACAGTCCCTATCCCCCTCAAACGGCGCCCGAAGCGCAAAGGCCTGTCCACCCCCTCCAAGGCCGCGCGTTTCGGGCGCCGCCCCTTTTCCCCTATCTTGACGGTCCTTCCCCATGCCGCTAGACTTTAGTCACCTGGGGGTCCACCGTGTCCAGCACAACCATTGTCAATGTCACAAACCTGACCAAGGTCTATCCCGGCGACTTCTGCGCCGTCGACAGTATCGAGTTTAGCGTCCGCCAGGGCGAAATCTTCGGCTTCCTCGGCCCCAACGGGGCGGGCAAGAGCACGACGATGCGCATGCTCTACGGGCGGACGCCCATCACCGCCGGCGAGGTCGACATCCTCGGCTTCGACCCGCGCCTGAACCCGCGCGGCCTGCGCGCGCAACTCGGCATCGTCGCCCAGGAGGACAACCTCGACCCCGACCTGCGGGTGCTGCAGAACCTGCTCGTCTACGCCCGCTACTTCGACATCCCCAAGCCCGTTGCCCTGCAACGCGCCCGGGAAGCGCTGGAGCTGTTCCAACTCTGGGAGCGGCGCGAGGCGCACGTGAGCGAGCTATCCGGCGGCATGAAGCGGCGGTTGGTCATCGCCCGCGCCCTCATCAACCAGCCGCGTCTCCTCATCCTCGACGAGCCGACGACGGGCCTGGACCCCCAGGCGCGGCAACTCGTCTGGCAGAAGCTGCGCTTCTTGGCGAGCCAGGGCGTCACGATGCTCCTGACGACGCACTACATGGAAGAGGCGACGCAACTCTGCGCCCGCCTGGTCATCATGGACAAGGGCCGCATCCTGGCTGAAGGCGCGCCCCAGGCCCTCATCCAGCAGCACACCCAGCCCTACGTGCTGGAGATCCGCCACAACGGCCACGCTGACGTGGACGTCCGCCCTCTCCTGCCGGCTGACGCCATGATCGAAGAGGTTGGGGACAGCACGTACGTCTACAGCCCCGTCCTGCTCGACCACCGGGCGCTGGGCCTGCCGCCCTCTATCCCCGCCCTCGCCCGCAGCGCCAGCCTGGAAGACGTCTTCCTGCGCCTGACGGGGCGGGCGCTACAGGAATAACGAGTATGCTCCGCCTCCCCCTCCAAAACGTGTCGTCCCGTGCGCTGCGCGTCTGGCAGCGCGACTTTGACGTCTTCATCCGTATGTGGAAGACGGAACTCTGGCCGCCATTTGTCGAGCCGATTCTGCAAATCCTGGCGCTCGGCTTCGGGCTGGGCGCGTACGTGACGGCCATCAACGGCCTGCCGTTCATCCAGTTCCTCGCCCCCGGCTTCATCGCCAGCGGCGTCATGTTCACCTCGGCCTTTGAGTGCATGTTCGCGTCATATGTACGCATGGAGTTTCAGCGCACCTTCGACGCCATCATCGCTACGCCTGCCAGCGTCGAGGACGTCATCACCGGCGAGACGCTGTGGGGCATGTCGCGTGGCGTGTTCGCGGCGGCCGTCGTCCTGCTCGTCATCGCCTTCTTCGGACTGACGCCGTCGTTCCTGGGGCTGGCCGTGCTGCCCGTCGCGGTTCTCGAAGGCTTCCTGTTCGCCTCGCTGGCGATTACGTTCACTGCCATCGCGCCGTCGATTGACTTCTTCAACTACCTGATTACTCTGGGCCTGACGCCCATGTTCCTCTTCTCCGGCGTCTACTTCCCGCTGGAGAACCTGTCGCCGCCGTTGCAGGTCGCAGCCTGGTTCTCGCCGCTGACGCACGCCGTGCGGCCCATGCGCGGTCTTGTCCTCGGCCAGATTCCCGCCGAGTTCTGGAGCGACATCCTGTGGATGGTAGTCGTGAGCTTCGTCCTGTTCAACCTGGCGCTGCATCTCATGAAAAAGCGACTGATTGTGTAAGTTATGGACATCACCAATGTCATCGGTTTCGACCTTGGCCACGGGGAGATGGCGCTGACCAAGCAGGCCATAACCGGGCGGGCCGAACCAGAAGTTATCGAGATTCACGGCAAGCGCAGCCAGATCTCCGCCATCGCGGAGGGGACTAACGCCGACGGCACGCCCGTGACCCTCATCGGCGAGGACGCTGTCGAGGCCTTCGACCTGGCGGACCCTGCCGTGACCGTCCTGGAGATTGGCTTCAAGGGCCACCCGGCCCGCAACCCCAAGGCCGAGACCTACGTCCCGCGCTTCGCCAGCGCCGTCTACCAGTACCTCAGCGACCGCGAGCAGATCGACCCCCAGGCGCCGCCACCGTTCTTCGTCGGCTATCCGGCCGGCTGGAGCGACGAGGAGCGCGACGGGTATGCCGCCCTGCTGCGGCGCTCGCGCATCCCGGATGTCAAGGTGGTGCCCGAGTCGCGGGCGGCGCTGGCCCACGCGAAGGAGACCAGCGCCCTGACCGTCGACCAGATACGCGGCCCGGTCCTGGTCATCGACATTGGCTCCTCGACCACCGACTTCACCCTGCAACGCTCGCTGACGAGCGAGACGAGCAGCTTCGGCGTCGACCTGGGCGCGGCGCTCATCGACCGCGCCTTGCTCCAGCGCGTCCTGCCCGAACAGCGCGACGCCGAGGCGCTCACGACCCTCCTTGACCGCTACCCCTCCTACCGCAACCGCCTCGAACTCGTGTGCCGCAAGGCCAAGGAGGGCTACTTCCGCCGCCTGGAGTCAGACCTATACAAGGGGACGGCGCAGCGCCCGACGCACAAGGAGATGGAGGATATCCAGCGCCGCTACGTCTTCCGCGTGACGGTCGACGATCCGCTGATGGACCAGTTGCTGACCCAGCCCATGGCGGAGTTGGGCGGGCGCAGCTGGCAGGACGCCTTCCGAGCGGCGGCCCAGGAGGCCAAGCGGCGCTGGCTGGACAAGGAAGGGCTGGCGCGGGGTGTCGTGCTGACGACGGGCGGGGCGTCGCGCATGGACTTCATCGCGCCCGTGTGCCGCGAGGTGTTCGTGGGCTGGCAGGTCGTGCCTGGGGCCGAGCCGGACCTGGCCATCGCGCGTGGGCTGGCGCGCTGGGGGCGCAACTACCTGCGCACCCAGGGCTTCGACCGCGACATCGACGCCTTTGTCCGCGACGACTTACCGGGCCTCGTCCAGCAGGCCGCGCCCGACCTCATCCAGCGCCTCGTCGGGCCACTGACCGACGGTATCCTCGAGCGCGTCATGCGGCCGGGGCTGCTCGACTGGCGGGCAGGACGCGTGCGGACGCTGCAAGACCTGGAGGGGCATCTCACCGACCTGGCCGAGGCCTGGCTCCAGAGCGATGACGCCCGCGCCCTGGTCAACCGCGTCATCGAGGAGTGGCTGCGGCCCGTCCTGGCGAGTGTCCACGCCGGCGTCAGCCCCATCTGCGCCCGCTACGGTGTGCCGGGCGACCCGTTCTCGCTGCTGACCGACTTCGACCCGCGCGTGGTCATCCCAGCCGACGTCGGGCAGCGCGCCCAGTGGACGCAGCTCACCGATATGGTGCGCGACCTCGTGGGCGGGACAAGCGCGGCGGTGCTGGGGACGCTGCTGGTCGTCGGGCAGGCGGCATTCTTCCGCCTGGGGCCGGTAGGCTGGATTGTGTCGGCGGTCATCACGGCGGCGGCGCTGCTCATCGGCAAGCCCGTCGCCGAGGACTACGTCAAGACTCTAGCCATCCCGACGCTGCTGCGCGGCCCAATCCTGAGCGAAGGCCGCATCCGCGACATCGGCCTGCGCAACCGCGACCGCATCCAGGACAGCCTGCGCACAATGCTCGAAGGCAGTGACCTGAGCGAGACCCTGACCCGCGACGTCGGGCAGAAGCTGGAGGCGCTGCTCGAAGCGCGGGCGGAAGAGATCCGCCTGCTGATTAGCTGAGCCTGGCTCGATAGCCGCTGCCTGAGGCAGTGAATTGGTCAGAAAAGCATCTCCCCCAGGTTGTCCCTGGGGGAGATGCTGCTTTACGCCGCGCTGGTCTCAGCGACAGGGGGCGTCGGGGGAGGCGCTACCGCTTCGAGCTTGTCGAGGTCAACCCAGCGCTCGCACTGGGTACACTTGGCCTTGCTCTTGCCGGCCTGGGTCAGCAGGCCGCCGCAGGTCGGGCAGGGTTGGGGCAGCGGCTTCTGCCACGAGGCGTAGTTGCACGTCGGGTAGTTGGCGCAGCCGTAGAAGACGCGTCCGCGCTTGCTGCGCTTCTCGACCAGGTCGCCCCCGCACTGGGGACACCGGACGCCGATGCGCTCCAGGTAGGGCAGGGTGTGGCGGCAGTCCGGGAAGCCACTGCAGGCGATGAACTTCCCGAAGCGACCAAACTTCACGACCATGGGCCGCCCGCACTTCTCGCAGGTGATACCGGCGTCTTCTGGCTCCAGTTCGACCTTGCCGATGCTCTGCTCGGCGGCAGCGACGCGGTGAGAGAAGGGTTCGTAGAACTCGCGCACGACGGGCACCCAGGGCCGGTCGCCGTCAGCGATCTGGTCGAGTTCCTCTTCCATCTGGGCCGTGAAGCCGACGTCGAACACGTCGGGGAAGTTCTCGACCAGCAGGTCACACACAATGAAGCCGAGTTCGGTCGGGATGAGGCGGCGGTCTTCCTTGTCGACGTAGCCGCGCTGCTGGATGGTGGTGATGATAGCGGCGTAGGTGCTGGGCCGGCCGATGCCGTACTCTTCGAGGGCCTTGACCAGCGTGGCCTCGGTGTAGCGGGGCGGCGGCTGGGTAAAGTGCTGCTCCGGGATGAGGCGCAGCAAGTCAAGCAGCTCGTCGACGCTGAGCGGCGGGAGGATTGTCCCCTCGCCTTCCTCGCGTGGGTCTTCCTTCTCGCGGCTCACCTCGTAGACGGCCAGGAAGCCCTCGAACTTAATGACCGAGCCGGTGGCGCGGAAGAGCGCCTGGCGCTCCTCGCGGCGCGTCTGGCCCGTCGCCGGGTCCTTGACGTCGTAGCGGGCGGGCGCGGCCACGTCGACGGTTGTCACGTCCAGGATAGCCGGGTTCATCTGGGAGGCGACAAAGCGCTTCCAAATCAACTCGTACAGGCGGGCCTGGTCGCGGGTCAGGAACTCGCGGACGACCGCCGGCTCGCGCATGACAGCCGTGGGGCGGATGGCCTCGTGGGCCTCCTGCGCGCCCTTGGCGCGGGTCTTGTAGGCGGGCGGCTGGGGCGGGAGGAACTCGCGTCCGTAGCGCTTGCCGATGAACTCGCGCGCCTCTTCCTGGGCCTGGCGTGAGACGGTGACCGAGTCGGTACGCATGTAGGTGATGAGGCCCACGGTGCCGCCGGAGCCAATGTCGACGCCTTCATAGAGCTGCTGGGCGACGCTCATCGTCTTGCGCGCGCCAAAGCCGAGGCGGCGCGAGGCGTCCTGCTGGAGGGTGCTGGTGGTGAAGGGCGGCG
>CAZLBQ010000306.1:0-7789 GCA_964557745.1 uncultured Anaerolineales bacterium | reverse complement strand
CTTGTCGAACTCCGCCTCGATCTGGTCGCGGCCCCAGTGCGTCAGGTCGAGCAGGGCCTTGCGGTCGTACAGCTCGGGGCGCAGGTGGCCGCGCACGGCGATAGCCTTGAGCTTCTTGCTGCCCATGACCGCGCCCAGGCCGTTGCGCCCGTGGGCGCGATTCGCCATGTTGATGATGGCGGCGACGCGCGATAGGTTCTCGCCGGCCGGGCCGATGCAGGCGACTTCGAGCTTGTCGTCGCCCAGTTCGGTCTTGAGGGTGTTCCAGGTCTGGGCGGTGTCCATGCCCCACAGGTGGTCACCGTCGCGGAGTTCGGCCTCGCCCTCGTGGAGCCAGAGGTAGACCGGCCACTCGCTCTGCCCCTTGATGACGATGGCGTCGAAGCCGGCGAACTTGGCCTCGGCGGGCCAGAAGCCGCCCGCCTGGCTGTCGCCCGCGCCGCCCGTCAGCGGACTCTTCGCCGTGGCGGTGGCGCGGCTCTGGCCGTGGATGGGCGTGCCGGTGACAACGCTGAGGCTGAAGACGAGGATGTTGTCGGGCCCGAGGGGGTCGGCTCCCACGGGGACGTCCTTGAGCAGGTAGTACATGCCCATGGCGCTACCGCCCATATAGGTGCGGTAGAAGGACTCGGGTGGGGTCTCGACCTCTAACTGGCGATGGGTGAGGTCGACGTGCAGGATGCGGCCATGATATCCAAATGGCATTGGCGCTCTCCTTAGCAGGGGTCGTGGTCGACCACGACCGATTTTGGATTGGGTTTGAAATGCGGAAAACCCTCGGACCGGGTGGCCCGAATAGAGGAATTCCACTGTCTATGATAACAGACTCGGCGGCCTACAAAGTAGAGAAAGCTTCACGCGGGGAGAAGAAATGGCGAATCTGGGGGAAATAGGAAGGGCCGCGCGGCGCCCAGTTCCGCGCGGCCCTTCCTCAGATGGAGGAGGAGAAACCACGTTCATAGTATATCAGATAGGAGCGATTCATACTGGACTACCGACCTATCGTTACCCGCCGCTCACCCAACGCTCCGCGCGTAGGTTTGTGACGGTGGGGAAATGACTATACTTTCCCACGCATTCTAGGATGGAGGCTCTATGTCGGCTGTCTCCGTGCCCGCATCAGGCGCGCGGGCGAGAGCCTGGGGCGGCGGGGCGTTCGATTGGGGCCAGGTCGTGCTGGGTATCTGGTTCCTCGGCGGCCTGTACGTCGATGGCTGGGCGCACAACCACGGCAAGGTGGACCAGTCGTTCTTCACGCCCTGGCACGCCCTCTTCTACTCCGGCTTCGCCGCCGTCGCGGCCGGTCTCATCCTGGCCGTCGCCCGCAACCGGGCGCTGGGCCTGTCGTGGCGGCGCGCCGTCCCGCAGGGCTACCAGGCCTCGCTCGTCGGCGTCCTGATCTTCGCCCTCGGCGGCGTGGGCGACCTGGTCTGGCATACGCTGTTCGGCATCGAGACCGACATCGAGGCCCTGTATAGCCCGTCGCACTTGACGCTGGCCGTCGGCATGTTCCTGGTGCTCACCGGGCCGTGGCGCGCGGGCTGGCAGCGGTCGGGGCGAACGCAGGGCTGGGCTGCCCTCGCCCCGGTCGTCCTGTCGGCGACGTTCACCCTGGCGCTGCTCGCCTTCCTGACCCAGGGCGCGCACCCGCTCGTCCAGCCGCTGGCGGCGGGCCGCTCGCTGCCGACGAGCGCCGCCTTCACCCGGGCCAGCCTCGGCATCGCCAGTGTCCTGTTGCAGGCCGCTCTGACGATGGGGATCGTCCTGCTCATGCTGCGGCGCTGGACGCTGCCCTTCGGCGCGCTGGCGCTGATGTTCACCGCCAACGCCGTGCTGTTGAGCGCCCTCCAGGACCAGGCGCGCTTCATCCTGCCGTCCCTCCTGGCGGGCCTCGCCGCCGATGTGCTCCTGCACTGGCTGCGGCCCTCAGCGGCGCGCGTGCTTCAGTTGCGGCTGTTCGCTTTCGCCTCGCCCGCGCTGTTCTACGCGGCCTACTTCGCCGCCCTGTGGCTGACCGACGGCATCTGGTGGCGGGTCCACATGTGGGGCGGGGCCATTGCCCTGGCCGGAGTAGTTGGCGTTCTGCTCAGCCTCCTCGTCGCGCCGCCGCCGTTGCCGACCGGCATGGACACCGGCGAGACATCGTGACAAAGTGCCCAAACTAGGGGTGCGGGGCGGCGGCGATGAAGCCGCTGCTCCACCTCCACAACTGGCGCGCCAGGTCACGATCCTGGGCGGGTTTGGCGAACGGAACGGGCGTGCGGCGGTCAAAGAACTGGCCGCTGGTTGCTACCACCTCGGGCGCTGTCGCCAGCCAGACGGGGGCGTCCGCTCCTTGCTCAGGCGTGCCCCACCGACGCTTGATGAGGCTGAGAAGCCTGCCAGCGACACCCGGCATGTCGCCTAACTGCGTGCGAATCACACCCGGATGGACGGCATTCACGGTCACGCCTGTCCCCGGTAGGTGCTCGGCCAGGACGCGCATACATAGCACCTGGCACAGTTTCGTCGTCGCGTAGGTGCGGAGGCGGTCAAAATCCAGCCCATAGGGTGTCCGTTGCAGGTCCACGCGGCCGCGGATGTACATGCCGGCGCTGACGTTCACAATGCGCGCTGGACTATTTACTTGCAGCCGCGGGAGCAGCCGCCGGCTGAGGATGAACGGCGTCAGGTGGTTGACCATGAAGCTCAACTCCAGCCCATCCGCGGTGAGGACGCGCTCCGTCATCCAGACGCCGGCGTTGTTGATCAGCACCGTCAGGTCTGGGAACTGGTCCAGTAGGGAGTCAGCAAGCTGCTGCGTGGTGTGGATGCTCGACAGGTCGCCGACGACACATTCGACCGTGGGATTGCCGCTTTGGGCGCGCAGGTCGGCGACGGCGGCGCTCCCTCTGGTGGGGTCGCGGCTGACGATGACGACGTGCCGGCGCTGGCTCGCCAGGGCGAGGGCAATCGCCTTCCCAATGCCCGTGTTGCCGCCGGTCACGACGTAGGTTCCTGGTGGTGAGGAGAGATGCTCTGCGCTCATAGAAAGCTCCTAACGATACCGACCACGCTCGGCTCAGAAGTCTAGCCTGGTTCTGGGCCAGGTCAATTTGAGCAAGACGCTGCTCGCCTGAGTGTCCCTCTCTAGCGAGAACGGACCTGAACGTCCCGGCTTGGCCGGCCCCTTGTCTTGGCGACGGGATCGCCAAAACAGGAGCGAACCCCCGGATGATGCATGGCATTGGCGTCCGGGGTGAGAAGCCGACGCCTGGCACGAAACATGATGGACAAGCCCTATGACTACCGAGATCTCGCGCTCCGCTGATGACCGGGCGGGTGACTTCGCGCCGGCTGCCCAGGATGACGTGGCCCTGCCCTACCCGCCGAGCTGGGCCGACCGGCTGACGGCCTGGGTCGGACAACTGCCGTGGCCCTCCTGGCTCGTCTACCTCGCGCTGGGCCTGGGCCTGACACTTCTCCTGCTGGCCATTGCCTGGGCGGGCGGCGTCCTGACGGCTGACACCTGGCTCAACTACGTGCGGTCGGGCATGACCTACGCCTACCTCCTGGCGCTCATCCACTACCTCGACTTCGCGGCCAGGGTGTCGCTGGCCCGCTTCCGTCCGGTATTGACCCTCAACGAGGCCGAGACGGCCCGCCTGCGCTATCGGCTGAGCACCCTGCCGGCCCGCCCCGCGCTGCTGGCCTCGGTCCTCGGCGCGCTCTACGGGCTGGTGACGGTCCTCATCAATGTCGTGATCGCGTTCAACCAGGGCCGCGCGTCGGTGTCGCCTGTTGTGCTGGTCCTGGACGTGGGCTTCTCGCTCTGGATTTACGTCCTCTTCGGCGTGGTCGTCTACCACACGGTCCACCAACTGCGGCTGGTCAACGTCATCTACACGCGCTACACCCACATCGACCTGTTTCGGCAAGGCCCGCTGTACGCGCTGTCGGGCCTGGCGGCGCGCACAGCCGTCGGCCTTGGCATCCCCCTGTACGTGTGGTTCCAGACGCGCCTCTCGACGCCCGGGACTTCCACCGGGGCCGACCTATTCCAACTCCTGCTCTGGCTCAGTCTCATCCTGGTGACCTATATCTGGCCGCTGCGCGGGGCGCACAACCGCCTGGAACGCGAGAAGCAGGCGCTCCAGGACAACGTGGCGCGGCGTATTGAGGCGACCCTGACCGCGCTCCACGAGCGCGTCGACAACCGTGAGCTGGCGGCGGTGGGTGAACTAAAGACAACCCTTGACGCGCTGGTGGCGGAGCAGGGCGTCATCGACAAGCTCCGCACCTGGCCCTGGCGCACGGAGACAGTGCGCGGCGTGGGCCTCGCTTTCTTCCTCCCCATCCTCATCTGGGTCGTCCAGCGTGTCCTCCAGCGGTTGGGCATCTAGGACTCCCGACAGGCGAACGAACCGCAGACAGGCTGAAACCATAGTCTCTGTGGCGCGTAGTGTGTGCGCGCAAGGAGGCCCTATGGTAACGCATGACGCAGCGATTGAGGTGAGACATCTCGTCAAGCGGTATGGCGAGTTGACGGCGGTCAACAATGTGAGCTTCGCCGTCCAGCCCGGCGAGATCTTCGGCTTGCTGGGTCCCAACGGGGCGGGCAAGACGACGACCGTCGAGTGTATCGAGGGGCTGCGCCGGCCGGACAGTGGCGAGATTCGGCTGCTGGGCCTGCACGCGCGACGCGACCTGGACAAGATCAAGCAGCGCATTGGCATTTAGTTGCAGACCACCGAACTCTACCACTTGCTGACCGTCCACGAGGTCATCGACCTGTTCGGCAGCTTCTTCGAGCGGCGCGTCGCTACGGACAAGCTCATCGCCTTGACCGGCCTCCAGGAGAAGGCGAAGACGCGGGGGCGCGACCTGTCGGGTGGCCAGAAGCAGCGCCTCTCGCTGGCCCTGGCCCTGGTCAACGACCCTGACCTGGTATTCCTGGACGAGCCGACGACGGGTCTCGACCCTCAGGCGCGGCGGGCGATGTGGGAGGTCATCGAAGACCTGCGGGCGCGCGGCAAGACCGTCCTGATGACGACGCACTTCCTGGAAGAGGCCGAGCGGCTGTGCGACCGCGTGGCCGTCGTGGACCATGGGCAGATCATCGCCCTCGACGCGCCGGCGGCGCTGGTGCGCCACTACTTCCAGGAGCAGGCGATTGAATTCCAGTCCCGCCTCAAGCCGCCGGACGGCGTCCTCCGCCACCTGCCGGGCGTAACCCAGGTCCAGAACGGGACGGCGACGGTAACGTGTTACACGACCGATGTCCCCGCCACGATGGCGGGGCTGCTGGACCTGGCAGAGCAGGGCGAGGTTCAATTCGAGGACCTGACGGTACGGCGCGCGACGCTAGAGGACGTGTTCCTCAAGCTGACCGGCCGCCGTATTCGAGAGTAAGGAGGCCTGGCGATGCGAGCCTTTGTCAACCTGTACCTGGCGGCGATGAAGGAGTTCCTGCGCGGCCGCATGACCGTCTTCTGGGTGCTGGCCTTCCCCGTCCTGTTTGTCCTCATGTTCGGGATGCTGTCGCTGACGGGCAACGACACGCGGTTCAGCGTGGGCATCGTTGCCGAGGACAGCGGCCCGACGACGGACGAGCTTGTGACCATCTTCCAGTCTGTCCCCGTGCTCGAGGTTCACATGGGCGACCGCGAGAGCGAACTGGCGGCGCTCCGCCAGGGCGACCGACGCGCCGTCATTGTGCTGCCCACCGGGCTGGCGCAGGCCGTCGCCCAGCGCCAGCCGTCGCCTGTCCAGGTCTACTTCGACCCGGCCCAGCAGCAGGCGTCGCAGATCGTGCTGGGTATCACGCGCCAGGTGCTGCAGGGGGCCGAGCGTCACATCACGGGCACGCCGACCTTGTTCACGGTCCAGGAGGAGACGGTCCAGGCGCAAGACCTGCGCGGCATCGATTTTATGCTGCCGGGCATCCTGGCGATGGCGCTGGTGCAGTTGGGGCTGTTCGGCACGGCGCAGCCGATTGTGCAACTGCGCGAGCAGGGCGTGCTGCGCCGCCTGAACGCGACGCCCCTCAAGCGGTCGACGGTGCTGGCGAGTCAGGTCGCACAGCGGCTGACCATTGGCCTGGCCCAGGCGGTGCTGGTGCTGGCGCTGGGGATGCTGGTGTTCAAGGTGCCGATGGTGGGCAACTGGGCCGCGCTGTTCGCCTTTGTCGTCCTGGGCGCGCTGGTCTTCGTGGCCCTGGGCTACGTCATCGCCGCCTTCTCGCGCACCCAGGAGAGCGCGGGCGGCATCAGCAGTATCCTCAACTTCCCGATGACGTTCCTGTCGGGGCTATTCTTCCCGGTTGAACTTCTGCCCAGCGCCGTGCTGCCCCTCGCCGCGCTGATGCCGGTGACGTACCTGGCCGACGGCATGCGGCAGGTGATGGTGGGCGCCAACCCGCTGTACCCCGCCTGGCTGGATGCGGGCGTCCTGGTGGCCTGGCTGGTGGTGTGCCTCGCCCTGGCGGCGCGCTTCTTCAAGTGGGATAACGCGACGTGAAACGGCATGCGCATTGCTTTTAGGCCCCGGTGCGATTTCGGACAGGAGTTGAGAAGCGATGCGCTGTTTGGCCCAAATCCCCCTCATTCTTGTCATCTTAGCCGTTCTCCTGACGGGCTGCGCCTCCGACCGACGCCAGCCCCAGGACCAGCGGGGTGTGGCGCAGGCCGCGTCCGCCCCGACCGCCGCGCCGACGGCTGCGCCTCCGTCGTTGGCGCAGCCGGACGCGTCATCGTCGCGCGTTGAGCAGCAGACCTTCCACAGCGTGGCGCTGGACCGCGCCATGCCGTACACGATTTACCTGCCGCCGGGCTACGACGCCAAGACGCAGCAGCGCTACCCCGTCCTCATCATGCTCCACGGCATCTACGCCGGGCACAAGGAGTGGGCCGCCTACGAGCTGTTCGACCAGGCCGACCGGCTAATGGGCAGCGGGGAGATTCCGCCCTTTATCATCGTTCTGCCAGAGGGGGAGCAGGACTACTGGGTCAACCACGCCGACGGGGGGCCGCGCTGGGGGGACTATACGGCCCAGGACGTGGTGAGGGAGATTGACGGGCGCTACCGCACGTTGACCCAGCGGGAGAAGCGCGCCGTCGGTGGGCTGTCCATGGGTGGGCACGGCGCACTCCAACTGGGCATCAACTACAACGATACGTTTGGCGTCGTCGGCGCGCACGCCGCCACGCTGCGTGAGCCGGGCACGATGCCCGACTTCTTCGGCGACGAGGCGTTCTACATGGGCCATGACCCGCGTCCCTTGTTCCGCGACCACCCCGACCAGGCCAAGCGGCTCAAGATCTGGATTGACGTAGGGAACGGCGACGAGTGGCGGCCGGGGGTCGAAGCCTTCCACAACCAACTCGTTGAGGAGGGTATCCCCCACGAGTGGCATGTTTTCGAGGGCATTCACCACGACAGCTACTGGACACGCTACGCGCCGGACTATCTGCGCTTCTATGGCGAGGCGTTCCGGTAGCTGCCACCATTGAACTCTGTCGACTGTCAGGCTGAGAATGCCATGTCGCCATCGACAGGCGACGAGGCAAGAACCCCGCCGACGGTCATGCCGAGCGTAGCGAGGCATCTGCTCTGGCAGCGTTTCCAGAGGAGACCCCTCACTGCGTTCGGGGTGACAGTCGAAGGTTCTGAGTAGCGGAGCGAGGTATCTGCTCTGGTAAGGTTGGCAGAGCAGACCCCTCACCACGTTCGGGGTGACAGTCGAAGGGTCTGAGCAGCGGAGCGAGGCATCTGCTCTGGCAGCGTTTCCAGAGGAGACCCCTCACTGCGT
>CAZLBQ010000305.1:0-7804 GCA_964557745.1 uncultured Anaerolineales bacterium | reverse complement strand
TTCCCCGCCCCCTTCGACCTGGCCGCCGTCGAGGCGGTGGTCATCCTGCCCGACGGTGCGCCGCCCAGCGAGGACGTCCTGAGTGGGCTGGTGCGGCGCAGCCTGGTGGAGGGCCGCGACGGCGTCTACGACCTCCATGACCTCGTCCGCGCCTTCGCTCTGGCCCGCCTTGAGCAGAGTGGTCAGTGGTCAGTGGTCAGTGGTCCTGCGGGCGATGAAGCCGACCCACCATCAATGTCCTTTGCCGACGCCACTCGCTGGCGTCACGTCGAGCACTACTTCGCCGTCTGCGTCGCTGCTAACAGGGACTACATGCGCGGCGGCGACGCCATCCTCCCCGCCCTGGCGAGCTTCGACCGCGCCTGGCCCCACCTGGCCGCCGCCTGGTCGTGGCTGACCGCCGACCCCTCCGACGAGGCCTCTCGCCTCGTCGTCAGCCTTCCCAGCCAGATGCCCTATGTCTTCGAACTCCGCCTCACTCCCCGCGAGCGCCTCCCCTATCTAGAAGCTGCCCTCGCCGCTGCGCGCCACCTTGGTGACTTTACCGCACAAGGTATCCACCTCGGAAACCTGGGCAGCGCCTACTTCTTCCTGGGCGAATTTCGACGTGCCATCGAGTTCTACGAGCAGGCGTTGGTCATCATGCGGGACCTCAGTCATCGCAGCGACGAAGGTAACATACTCGGCAACCTGGGCAACGCCTACACGGCTATAGGCGAGCCACGCCGAGCAATAGGTTTCTTAGAGCAACAATTGGGCATTGCTCGGAACCTTGGCCACCGTCGAACCGAAGGAATTACGCTCGGCAACCTGGGCATTGCCTACAAGAACCTTGGTGAGCCGCACCGCGCTATTGGCTTCTACCAGCAGGCGCTTGTCATCACGCGTGAAATGGGCGATCGTCATGGTGAAGCAACCGCCCTCGGTAACCTAGGTGTTGCCTATGCTGCACTTAATGAGCCAAGTGTCGCCATCGACTTCTACTTGCAGCAGTTAGTAATTGTACGTGACCTTAGCGATCGACGAGGCGAAGCGACTGTCCTCGGCAACCTAGGTAACGCTTATGCTGCTCTACGTGATCCCGGCCGTGCCACTGGCTGTCATCAGCAACAGTTGGACATCAGTCGAGATATTGGCGACCGAGTCGGGGAAGCAAATGCATCGTGGAACCTCGGCCTCCTCCTCGCGCAGCAGGGCGACCGTGCCCGCGCCGCCGACCGCATGCAGGTCCGCGTCGACTACCTCCGCGCTATCGGTCACCCGGACGCCGAGAAGGACGCCGAAGTCGTCGCTGCCGTCCGCGCCAGGGACGCTGACGATTGACGATTGACGATTGACGAAGGACCAACGACCGATGACCGATGACGATGGACGGCGGGGAGAAGAACACGGATTGGCGGAATGGGCGGATTCGGAGTGGACGAAGGACGAAGGACGAAGGACGAAGGACGATGGACGATGGACCAATGACGATTGACGATTGACGATTGACGATTTCGCGACAGGGGATGCCTCACTCCGTTCGGCATGACGGCGGTGCGGGCTTCTCAATTTTGACCATTCTGCCAATTCTGTAAATTCTGTCTAGCCTCTGGGGTTTCCCAGAGCAGACGCCTTACTCCATTCGGCATGACAGCCGGCAAGCACGATGCAATTCCGACCATTCTGATCATTCTGTAAATTCTGTCTACTGTCTTTGCCCCGCCAACCACTTTCCACAGACCACTTCCCAATCTCGCTCGACCGGTAGTTGACACTTGTGACGCACTGCGCTATAATTAGGTGTAGATAATCAATATTCTATTCGATTGGCTCTTACGAAGGCTGGCGGTATCCCGCCTGGATGCCCAAGCCGCCGATGGCCGCCGTCTGATTTGCCTATCCCAGTGGAGGGAGCATGGCGCGGAAGCCCGCAGACCAGACCGTCAGCCGCGACGACGTGCTTGCCGCCGCCGCTCGCGTCTTTCGGCTGCGTGGCTACCACGGCGCGACCATGCAGCTCATCGGCGACGAAGTCGGCCTGCGCCAGAGCAGCCTCTACCACTACTTTCCCAGCAAGCGCGACCTGCTGCGGACCCTACTCAATGAAGGCCTCGACCGCCTCACCGCCTATGTCAAGGCCGCGGCGGGCGCCAACCTCCCCCCTGACCTGCGGCTGCGCGCCGCGATGCGCGCGTACCTGACCAGCGTGGCGGCCTATCCCGACGTCGCCCTCGTGACCATTCTGGAAGCGCGGGCCGTCCTCGAAACACCCGACGAGCGGCGAGACTATATTGCGCGGCGCGACGCCCTCGAGGCGCTGTTCGCCGCCATTCTCGTTGAGGGCGCAGCCGAGGGCTGCTTTCGGCCTATCGACGTCTCGATTGTCACCAAGCTGCTGTTCAGTATTCACAACTGGTTTGTCATGTGGTACCGACCCGACGGCCGCCTCAGCGCCGAGGCGATTGCCGACGTCGTGACCGATTTCTGCTTATCTGGCGTCCGAGCCGAAGGGCCAGGGTTGCAAGTTGACCTCTTCCCCAACGTGACCACCTTCAACCTTCACCCTTCACCCTTAAATCTCAACGTGGAGAGTTCCTATGACTAGAGTCATCAACCGTGTCGCCGTCATCGGCGCGGGCACCATGGGGGGTGGCATCGCCGCCCACTTCGCCAACGCCGGCTACCAGGTCGATTTGCTGGACATCCCGCCCGACAAGCTGACGCCTGAGGAGGAGAAGAAGGGCCTCAAGCTCGAGTCGCCCCAGGTGCGCAACCGTATCGTCAACACCCTATGGGACCGCGTCAAGAAGGCTAAGCCGGCCGCCCTGATGAGCGCCGACGTCGCCGAGCGCATCCGCATCGGCAACACGGCCGACAACTTCGACCGCCTGGCCGAGGCCGACTGGATCATCGAGGTCATCATCGAGCAGTTGGAGCCGAAGCGCGCCCTGATGGAACGCGTCGACGCCATCCGCAAGCCCGCCTCGATCATCAGCAGCAACACCAGCGGCATCCCGATTGGGCTTATCGGCGAGGGGCGCAGCGAGAGCTTCCGCGCCCACTTCCTGGGCACCCACTTCTTCAACCCGCCGCGCTATCTCAAGCTGCTGGAGGTCATCCCGACCGCCGACACCGACCCGGACGTCATCGCCTTCGTCAAGCAGTTCGCCACGAAGGTGCTGGGCAAGGGCGTCGTGGTCTGCAAGGACACGCCCAACTTCATCGCCAACCGCCTGGGCATCTTCGACGGCATGTTGAGCATGCGCTACGCGCTGGACAACGGCTACAGCGTCGAGGAGGCCGACTACCTGGCCGGGCCGCTCATCGGCAACCCCAAGACGGCCCTCTTCCGCCTCCAGGACCTCGTCGGCCTGGATGTGGCGCTCCACGTCGCCAAGAACCTCTACGACGCCGCGCCCGAGGACGAGAGCCGCGCCGTGTACGAGATTCCGGCCACCCTTGCGACGATGCTCGACCGCAAGATGCTGGGCAACAAGACCGGCCAGGGCTTCTATAAGGAAGTGCGCCAGAACGGGGCGCGCGAGTACTGGCCGCTGGACCTCAAGACGCTCGAATACCGGGCGCCGGTCAAGGTCAGCTTCCCAGAGATTGACAAGGTGCGCAAGGTCGAGCCGCTGAGCGAGCGCATGAAGGCGCTGGTCAGCCAGCCGGGCCAGCGCGGCTCCGACTTCCTGTGGCACACCCTGGCCCCCTCGCTGGCCTACGCCTCGCGGCGGGCGCAGGAGATCGCCGACGACGTGGTCAGCATCGACCGCGCTATGAAGTGGGGGTTTGGCCGCGCCGCCGGTCCCTTCGAGACGTGGGACGCGCTGGGCGTGCCCGACACCGTCAAGCGCATGGAGGCCGAGGGCATCGCCGTCGCCCCGTGGGTGCACACGATGCTCAAGCAGGGCTTCACCTCCTTCTACACGAAGGAGGACGGCCGCCGGATGGTGTACGACTGGGAGACCGGCAGCTACCAGCCCGTCGAGAAGGACCCGCTGGCGATTAGTCTGGCCGAACTCAAGGCCCAGGGCAAGGAACTGAAGCGCAACGACTCGGCCAGCCTGGTCGACCTGGGCGACGGCGTGCTGTGCCTGGAGTTCCACGCGCGCGGCAACGCCATCGACGACCTGATCGGCGCCATGCTCCGCGACGCCCTCGACCTGATTGAGAAGGACGACCACTACAAGGGCCTCGTCATCGGCAACCAGGGGGACAACTTCTGCCTGGGCGCCAACATCGGCTACCTGGCGATGAACGCCATGGCCCAGCAGTGGGACGTCATCGACAACATGATCAAGGACTTCCAGGCGGTGATGCAGCGCGTGCGCTTCTTCGCCAAGCCCGTCGTCGCCGCACCCCACGGCATGGCCCTCGGCGGCGGCGCCGAAGTCTGTATGGCGGCCGCCCGCATCGTGGCCTCGGCCGAGACCTACATGGGCCTGGTCGAAGTCGGCGTCGGCCTCATCCCGGCCGGCGGCGGCTGCAAGGAGATGGTCCGCCGCGTCGTCTCGCCCGTGATGAAGACACCGGGCGTCGACCCGCTGCCGTTCATGCAGCGCGTCTTCCTCCAGGTCGGCCAGGCCAAGGTCGGCACGAGCGCCCTGGAAGCGCTCAGCATGGGTATGCTGGACGAGGCCGACCTGATTGTCTTCCACCCCGACCACGTGCTGGGCGAGGCCAAGCAGATGGTCCTTGACCTGGCCCCGACCTACCAGGCGCCCGCCCGCGAGAAGAGTGTCTACGCCTGCGGCCGCACCGTTAAAGCCGGCCTCAAGATGGGCATCTGGAGCTTCCAGGAGGCCGGGCAGATCAGCGAGCACGACGCCAAGATTGGGCGCATGCTGGCCCACGTCATGTGCGGCGGCGACCTGTCCAGCGGCCAGTGGGTGGATGAGGAGTACATCCTCGAGTTGGAGCGCGAGGCGTTCCACGCCCTGCTCAAGGAGCCGAAGACGCTCGAGCGCATCGCGCACACGTTGCAGACCGGCAAGCCGCTGCGTAACTAATCAGTGCTGAGTGCTGAGTGCTGAGTACCTTTCCCTCTCAGCACTCAGCACTCGGTACTCAGCACTCAGCACTCAAGGAGTTCTCAATGACCCGAGAAGCCGTTATCGTCTCCGCCGTGCGCACCGCTGTGGGCAAGGCCCCGCGCGGGACGCTCCGCAACACCCGCCCCGACGACATGGGCGCCGCTGTGATCCGCGAGGCCGTGCGCCGCGCCGAGGGGCTGGACCCGGCCGAGATCGAGGATGTGATTATTGGCTGCGCGATGCCGGAAGGCGCGCAGGGCCTCAACTTTAGCCGCATCGCCGCGTTGCGGGCGGGCCTGCCCAACACCGTGCCGGGCCAGACCGTCAACCGCTTCTGCTCGTCGGGCGTCCAGACCATCGCCATGGCCGCCACGCAGATCATGACCGGTCTGAACGATGTCGTCGTCGCCGGCGGGGCCGAGTCGATGAGTTCGGTGCCCATGAGCGGCCACCGCGTCGAGTTGAACCCGTGGATTGTAGACAACCACCCCGAGATCTACATGGGCATGGGCTACACCGCCGAGCGCGTGGCCGAGAAGTACGGCGTCAGCCGCGAGGCGCAGGACGCCTGGGGCCTGCGCAGCCACCAGCGCGCCACCGCCGCCATCGAGGCGGGCAAGTTCAGCGACGAGATTGTGCCGCTGGACGTTGACCTCGACTATCTGGACGAGGACGGCCAGGTGCAGCACAAGTCCTCCGTGTTTAAGGTGGACGAGGGGCCGCGCCGCGACACCTCGCTGGAGGCGCTGGGCAAGCTCAAGCCGGCCTTCAAGGAGGGCGGCACCGTGACGGCCGGCAACGCCTCGCAGACGAGCGACGGCGCCGGCGTGGTGGTCGTCATGTCATTGGAGAAGGCGCGGGACCTGGGCTTGAAGCCGCTGGCCCGCTTTGTGTCGTTCGCGCTGGGCGGCGTGCCGCCAGAGATTATGGGCATCGGCCCTATCGTCGCCGTGCCGAAGGCGCTCAAGAAGGCCGGGCTGACGATGAACGACATTGACCTGGTCGAGTTGAACGAAGCCTTCGCGGCCCAGGTCATCCCGGTCATGCGCGAGACAGGCATGGACCCGGACAAGGTCAATGTCAACGGCGGCGCGATTGCATTGGGACACCCGCTGGGCGCGACGGGTGGCAAGCTCACGGTCCAGATACTCAACGAGATGAAGCGGCGTGGGTCGCGCTACGGCATGGTCACCATGTGCGTCGGCGGCGGACAAGGGGCCGCTATCATCTACGAGAACCTTCAGTAGGAGATGAATATGATCTCGTTTGCACCAAGTGAAGAACAACAGATGATTGTGGACTCGGTTAAGGACTTCGCCCGCGAGCAACTCCGCCCGATGTTCCAGGAGGCGGACGAGCGGGGCGAACTCCCACCCGATGTCATCCAAACGGGCTGGGGCCTGGGCCTCGTCCCCGCTAACATCCCTGAGCAGTATGGGGGCTTCGCAGCTGAACACTCCGCCGTGACCGGCGCGCTGTGGGCCGAGGAACTCGCCTGGGGTGACCTGGCGACGGCGATGTACGTGACCTCGCCCATGTCCGTCGCGCTGCCCATCCTGCTGGGGGGCACCGAGCAGCAGAAGCAGGAGTACCTGGCACGCTTCTGCGGCGACCAGTTCATCCGCGCCACCGCCGCCCTCATCGAGCCGACGCTGCTCTACGACCCGGTGGACCTGCGCACGACGGCGACCAAGGATGGTGATGTCTACCTGCTCAACGGCGTCAAGGCCTATGTCCCGCTGGCCGCCGACGCCGCCATGATGCTCGTCTCGGCCAAGGAAGGCGACACGACGCAGGGTTTCCTGGTGGACCTCGGCGCGGCGGGCATCACCATTGGCGAGCGCGAGAAGAGCATGGGCATGAAAGCGCTGCCCACCTACAAGGTGACACTGAAGGATGTCCATGTCAGCCCCCAGTGCAAGCTGGGCGGGCCAGAGGGCTGCGACTTCCCGCGCATCCTGAACTACTCTCGCGTCGCCCTGGCGGCGATGGCGGTCGGCGTGGCCAAAGCGGCCTACGAGTACGCCGTGGAGTACGCTAAGGAGCGCGAGACGTTCGGCCAGCCCATCGGCACGCGCCAGGCCATCGCCTTTATGCTCGCCGAGATGTGCACCGATATTGACGCGGCCCGCCTGCTCGTGTGGGAGGCGGCGTGGCGGCTCGACCAGGGCATGGACGCGACGCGCGAGGCGCGGCTGGCGAAGACCTTCACCGACGAGATGGCGCTGATGTGCGGCGACCGCGCGGTTCAGATCCTTGGCGGCAGCGGCTACATCCGCGACGTACCGGTGGAACTGTGGCTCCGCAATGCGCGCAGCTTTGCGGTTCTGGATGGCCTGGGCATGGTGTAGAGTAAAGGAGAACAAGGGTATGATTGACTTCTCAATTCCCGACAACATCCAACAGCAGGTGATGATGGCGCAGATGGTCGCGGAACACGTCATGCGGCCCAAGGCGCGCTTCTACGATGAGAATGAGCATGAGATCCCCTGGGATTTCATCTACACCATGTGGCCCCAGATGGCCGACCAGGCCAAGCGCGACCTCGAAGCGTCGCTGAAGCCCAAGGACACCAACGGCAGCAACGGCGACAAGTCGAAGCGGCCGCGCACGACTAACATGCGCATGATCTACCTGATCGAGCAGCTGTCGTGGGGCGACGCCGGCATGTACCTGACTATGCCCAGCAGCCAGTTGGCCGGCGCGGCTATCCAGGCCGTCGGCACGCCGGAGCAGAAGGAACGCTTCCTCAAGCGCTTCACCGGCGACAAGCCGACCTGGGGCGC
>CAZLBQ010000304.1:0-7807 GCA_964557745.1 uncultured Anaerolineales bacterium | reverse complement strand
AGCGCCCAAGGCGCAGGCGCCCGCGCCCGCCCCGGCCGCCGTCCCCCAGCCCGTCAATCCTGACCCGTCAGGCGCGGCGGAAGCCGCAGCGGCGGGCAACCAGGCCTCGCAGCGCCAGGACTACGACACGGCCATCAAGCAGTTCACCCGCGCCATCGAGTTGAACCCGGCCCCCGTGTTCTTCGGCCTGCGGGGCGATATCTACTGGCGGCAGGGGAACTTCGACGCGGCCCTAGCCGACTACAGCCAGGCCATCGCCATGGCCCCCACCGAAGCCGACAACTACTTCGGCCGCGCGCGTGTCTGGCGGGACAAGGGCGACAAGGCTGCTGCCGTCGCCGACCTCCAGCAATTCCTGCAGTACAAACCCGACGACAACGTCAACGCCAGCATCCGCAAGCAGGCCCAGGACCTCATCAACGAACTGCGCTAACGTGGAGGGCCTCGTTGCCCCCGACCATGCCGCTCTCTGTCCCCATTCTCACCGATCCCGACGTCGACCGCCTCAGTATGGCCGAGGCGGTCGACATCATGGAAACAGTATTTAGTGCGCGCGCGGCGCAGGCTGTGGTGTCGCCGCCGCGCTGGACACTGACGGCCGGCCAGGGACAGTTTGTCTTCACCACGGGGGCGGTCCTCCCCCAGGGCATCGCGGGCTTTCGCGTCTACAGCGCCATGCCCAGCCCCACCGATGCCCCCACCCAGTTGACCGCCGTCTTCGACCTGGCCACGGGCGGCCTGCGCGGCCTGGTCCTCGGCGGCCGCCTGGGGCAGCTGCGCACCGGCGCGATTGGGGGTGTCGCCACTCGTCGTCTGGCCCGCCCCGACGCCTCCATTGTCGGCGTCGTCGGCTCCGGCCCTCAGGCGCGGGCGCAACTCACCGCCGTCGCCGCCGTCCGCCGTGTCCGCGCCGTCCGTGTCTACAGTCCCACCCAGGCGCACCGTAACGCGTTCGCCATCGAGAGCAGCCAATCCCTCGGCGTGCCCGCTGCCCCCGTCGCCTCCGCTGAAGCCGCCGTTCGTGACGCCCACATCGTCATCCTGGCGACCAACAGTCCCTCGCCCGTCCTCGACGGCCAGTGGATCATGCCCGGCGCGCACGTCCACGCCCTGGGCGCTAAACGCAAAGACCGGCGCGAGCTAGACGACACTACGTTAGCCCGCGCCGGTCTCATTGTCACCGACTCCCCTGACCAACTCATGGCCGACGGCGACCGCGCCCTCCTCTACGGCACGCCCTGGGCCGGACAGGTCGTCGATCTGGCGCAGGCCGTCATCGGCGCGCGCCCCCGCCCCGCGCCCGACGCCATCACCCTCTTCCTATCCGTCGGCCTCGCCGGAACCGAAGTCGCCCTCGCCGCCCGCCTGCTCGCTCTCCATGCTCTCTAGCCAAAGTCATGCCGAACACAGTGAGGCATCTGCTCTGGTAACAGTACCAGAGGAGACCCCTTACTGCGTTCGGGGTGACGGCCGAGAGTTCTAAGCGCCAGAGCGAGAAGTCCCCCCTGGCGATGCGGGCAGAGGAGAGGCCTCCCTACGCCAGGGCGGGAATGACCCCGATCTGCTGCAACATGCCCAGCAAGTCGAAGTTGAGCCAGTCCTCGGCCCACTTGCCGTCGACAAAGCGGCTGATGACGATGCCCGTCGTGACCACCGGCCGTCCCGACGGCGGCAGGCTCATGAGCGGGCCGTCGTGGGTGCCCCGCGCCGTGAAGCGCCACACCACCTTGTCCCCCTCGGCGATCAGGTCGTCGACCGTCATGTGCATGTCAGGCAGCGCCGTCCGATACGCCGTGACGAATTCTTTGAAGGCCGCCGAACTGGTGATCGGGACCGGCGCCTGGGGATCGTGCAACACATAGTCAGGCGCGAGGAGTTGATCGATGAGCGCCAGGTCGCCGCCATTCCAACCACCCTCAACCCAGCGACGCACGATGGACTTGTTCTGCTCTGCGGACATGGGAACCTCCTTGTGGGTTAAGACTGCGTTCAACTGTCCCCAGTGTACCCCACATAGCAGCCGCCCGCATCGGGAGTTCTCCCTATTTCAGTCGCTTGGCGGTGTGAGCAGGTCGTGTTCGAGGGCGAACAAGGTCGCCCCCGCCCGCGTCGTCACCCCAATTTTGGCGTAGATGTGCTGGATATGGTGATCGGCCGTCTTGGGCGAGATAGTCAGCGCCTCGCCAATCTGACGCGTGGACAGACCGCGCGCCAGCAGCCGGAGAACCTCGACCTCACGGGCGCTCAGCCCCGCCACCAGGTCGCGCCGCGCGCCCGGCGGGGCTTGTCCTGCCGCTGCCAGCACACACGCCACCGCATCGCCGTCCAGACGGCCGGCGCGCGTCTCGCGGCGCAGTTCATCCGCCGCCTCCTGCGGCGAGCGGGCCGGGCGATGCGGGCGCGGTTCCGTCAGCGCGTGGAGGACATCGGCGGCGGCCAGCAGCCGCGCTGCGGGTGGCAACTGGCTCGCCGTGAGGCCGCGATGGTAGCCGGACCCGTCCAGCCGCTCGTGGTGCAGCGCCGCCACCGCGCCCAACCGTGCCAGGGCCGCCGGGCGGGCCAGGATGCGCTCCGTGTAGTAGGGGTGAAGACGCACCTTCTCCCACTCGCGCTCGGTCAGGGGGCCCGGCTAATCCCAGATACTCACCGACACGCCGGTCCGCCCCAGGTCGTGGAGCAAGCCCACCCGCCGCAACAAGGTCACGTCATCCGACGGCAACCCCGCCTGCTGCGCCGCGTTAGCCGCCAACGTCGCCACGCCCGATGAGTGCCCCAATGTGTAGGCCGACTTGAGATCGGCAAAATCGGCCATGGCGCGGCACGCCTGGTCCAACTGCTCCGCCGTGAGCGCGACCTGCGGGCCCGGCTCAAGCGCGACGACGGCCTGCCAGGTGGGTTCGTCGTCCTGGCCGGCCAGCAATTGGGATGCGTGGCGACAGAAGCGCTCGGCGACAAAGGGCGCGTACGCCGCGCCGGATCGCTCCCGCACCACCGCCACGGCTGCCTCCGCCCCGCCCAGGCGATGAAACAGCGTCGCATCCTGCGCCAGCGTCACCACCAGCACTGACGGCGCGATGGCCTCACCCTTTAGCCCCCGCGGCGCGCCCTTGCCGTCCCAGCGTTCGTACAGTTGCCCTAGCGCGTAGATGATATTGTGGTCGAAGCCCATGCGCTCGGCCAGGCGTTGCGCGACCTCGCAGTGACCGGCGAAGCTGGCTTTGATGCCGGGCAGCGCCAGTAGCCCCCGTGCCACCGACTGCGCCAGCGCCAGCGAGGACGCGCCCGGCTGACCTTGCCGAATCGAGCGCACGAAGAGGTTAACGATCTCGGCCGTGCGGCCGTTGTCGATGAGCGCAAAGTCAGCCCGTAGGGCCAGCTCGTCGCCGACAATCGCGGCTAGCAGGTGCGTTTCAACGTTGCAGCCAATGTAGCGGAGCAGGGCCTGGTAGTACACCTCGCGGAGGGCCGCCTCGCTGAGGCCAAGCGCATCGCCGAGCCGCACGGCCAGAATGCACGCGTTGAGGGCAAACTCGAGCGGCTGGCCCATGCCGAGGTCGGTGGCAAGCGACAACGCCCCCATCAGTTCGGCCAGTCGAACTGACGAGGGCGCAGAGGTCGCGAGGCGCATAGGCGATGTCACTCCCACCCCTCAGCCCGGCGGTGGGACGATGGGACAGGCCTCGCCCGCCTCGGCGTCGGCGCTGGGCGCCCCCTGCGCCAGCCACGCCTGAAAGCCTGGGTCCAGGCAGGCAAAGCGGTACTCATCGAGAATCTCGGCTGCCATGGCCCGCACCGGCCCCCCTGCGGAAGCCGTCCACACCTGTCGCAGCAACCAGGCCTCGAAGTCCTCACCTGTGGGCTGCTCGGCCGTCACCCGCCGCAGCAGGTCGCGCTTCAACTCCATCCCCAGCCGGTCGGGGGTCTGGTCACGGTGCCGCTTCTTGCTGCGCCCCTCGGAGGCTTCCATGGCCTGTAGCGCTTGCTGGCTGAACTCGGCCGGCGTCAGCATCATCGCCTCCACGACAACCACGAGCGGCGCTTCTCGACAGCCTCCACCTGGACGTGCAGCGGGAAGCTGCCCTCAGCGGGTTTGCCATAGCCCCGCTCCAGCGCCGCCGCGTCGAGATCGAGCGTGCGCAGGTCGTGGGCCGGCACCTCAGCGATGGACAGCGCCCCGAGTGTTGCGACTTCCTTCAGGTAACTGTAGCAGGCGTCGCACGTCCCGGCCCGCTGCGCCTCGAGCTCGGCCTCCCGCGCCAGGTAGGCCAACGTGTGGTAGTCGTCGTTGCCGCAGAAGACGCAATTGCCCTCGATGCGCCGCCAGGCCGCGCCGCACCGCCCGCAGCGCAGCCAGCGCTCGCGGTCCAGGCCGCGCAACTCGGCCAGCGTCGGCCACGCGCCGCACGCCGGACACATCCCCCCCTGCCAGCCGCGTGTGTCGAGAGCGGGGAGGGTCTGCCGCCCCCAGGCCAGGAGCAGCAGGGCGACCGCGAAGAGGCCCAGCAAGGTCAGCAGCGCCCCATCGACGTTGGCCTCCTCGGCCAGCGCCGCCAACCGCGCGTCGTCCAACGCCACGCTCGCCTCGACCAGCGCCAACGGGTTGACGCGGCCCGGCGCGCCGAGCAGCGCCCCCCGCAGTTTTGGCGCGTCGGGCTGCCCCGCCTCGTCCAGCAAGCCAATCAACTGCCCCAGCCAGGCGCGCAGCGCCTTCGCGTCGACGCGCAGCGTCTGACCGTCCAGCGCGGGTCGTGGCTCGTCCGCCTGAACGGCGCTCACATCCACCCGGTCTGGCAGGCCAGCCCGCCAGACCTCATCTTCGGCCGCACGTTGAGCGGCCAGGTGCAATCGTACTAGCGGCGCCAGGGACGGGTCGCTCTCGGCGAGAACAGCGAGTGAGGTGGGAGAGGAGGCGATCACTTCTGGTTCTCCACCTTGATCGCCTGCCCGACCGGAGCCGTGTCATGGTAGGGGTTGACCTGGCCGTGAATCTCGACCGGCCGCCCCCAGTTGCCGACATCGCCCCCCATCTGGCCCCGCGTCCGCGTCGCCTCCGGGCTGCACCCCGCGAGCAGCGCCGCCAGGATGAGGGCGATGACCGCCAGCGCTCGTGCCTTTACCTGAACCATGTCGCCCCCTGGGCCACGCGGGCCAGATGCACACCGTCCGACGACAGGACGACCACCACGCGCAGCAGCAGCCCGCCGAGCAGCGTCAGCGCCGCCGCCGTCGTGAGCATTCTACCACTAAGATTGTGCGACCGCCAGTGCAGGAAGAGGGGCGCCAGGATGCCGAGCAACACGACCCCCACCAGCAGGATAATGCCCCACACGCTACCGAGGATAGTCAGCGCGACCGCCCCCAGCGAGACGAGGACGGCGACGAGGACAATCAACTCCAGGACCATGATGCCGCGCTCCATGTCGGCCAGCCACCCCACCGCCTCCGGGCGGAAGCCCTGCCGCCAGCGCGCCACGAGCAGCATCAGCGCCGCCGACGTCGAGCCAGCCGAGGTCAGGAACAGCAGCCCCAACAGGCTCGAGTCGGCCCACAGCGGCCGGTTGCTCACGACGAGCAGGACGCCCGTGTAGCTCGCCAGGAAGAAGCCGAACGCCGAGCCGACCAGGGCGAACAGGCCGCTGACGCGGCTGCTGCGCACCAGGTTGTTGAGCATCTGGGCGGGCCGCCAGCGGATGACACCCTCTTCGGTGAGCGCCCCGATGAACGACACAAACGCGAACGCGCCGAAGACGGTCAGCGCCCACGACCCGACGGACATGGGCGACCAGTACTTGAGCATCGGCAGCCACGGCCGTTCCGACTGCAAGACCATGTGCCAGAAGCGCTCCGGGCGGTTGAGATCGATAATCAACAACGGCGCGCACAGGATCACCGCCGGAAAGGCGATGTAGTAGCCGATGCGCGACAGCGCGTAGTTGCGCGGGCCGTCAAACAGGTCGAGCAGCGCCGACAGGAAGTAGCTCCCGCCCGCCAGCCCGCCCAGGAAGAAGTACAGGACAATCCACCAGCGCCAGTCCGGCGAGGCGGTGAAGAAGGTGTCGGATGGGGGCATTGTGTCCTCCTCAGGCGCTTACGAGGGACGCGCCGTCCGCTCCAGCCGCCGCTGCCGGAAGTTGAACAGGCCCAGCGCCCCAATCGCCAGAGCGCCGAGAATCGAGAACGCCGACCCGCTGAACAGGTTGCGCGACGGCATCTGCGGCCGCGCCGGCAGGCCGTAGATCTCCGGCTTGTCCAGCAGCAGGAAGAAGGCGTTGAGGCCACCGATGTCATCGGTGTAGCCGTCGCCCGGCGTCCCGTACAGGTAAGCGTCCTTGACACCCTGCTGCTGGAGTTGCTGGACGCGAGCCTGCGCGCGCTGTTGCAGCTCCCGCACCGGCCCAAACTGGATCGACGCCGTCGGACACGCCTTGGCGCACGCGGGCGTGAGGCCGACCTGGAGCCGGTCGTAGCACAGCGTACACTTCTGCGCCGTCTGCGTCACCGGGTTGATGTCGATGACGCCAAACGGGCACGCGCCGATGCAGTAGCGGCAGCCGTTGCACACGTCCGACTGGATGACGACGGTGTCAAACTCGGTGCGGATAATCGCCCCTGTCGGGCAGACTTCCAGGCAGCCCGCGCGGACACAGTGCTTGCACACATCGCTCATCAGCAGCCAGCGCGCCTGGTCGCTGCGGTTAGGCGAGAACTGCTCGATGAAGGCCACGTGCCGCCAGTGCATGCCGTCGAGGCGGCGCGTGTTATCGTAGCTCGCGCCGCTCAGCGTGTTCTGGCCGCCGTTGATCGTGGGTAACTGGTTCCACTCCTTGCACGCCACCTCACACGCCTTGCAGCCAATGCAGACAGTGGTATCCGTGAAAAAGCCCATCGCTTCGGCCATCGTGGTCTCCTACAAGGTTCAAGTATCAAGTTTCAAGTATGAAGTTTCAAGTCAGACCCATCGACTGGCCGCTTGCGACTTAGCGCTTGAAACTTGACACTTGTTACTTGAGCTACGCTTTTTCCACGTTGCACATGAACGCCTTGCCCTCGTGCATCGACACGTTAGGGTCGGCCACCAGCGCCGTCAGGTCATTGGTGACATCGCCGACCACCACACCCTGGTAGCCCCAGTGCCAGGGCATCCCGACGTGGTGCACCGTCTTGCCGTCGACCACGAAGGGCCGCATGCGGCGCGTCACCAGCGCCTTGGCGCGGATCGCCCCACGCGGCGAGGTGATGCGCACGAAGTCGAGGTTCTGGATGCCCTTCTCCTGGGCGAGTTCGGGACTCATCTCGATGAAGAGTTCGGGCTGCAACTCGGCCAGCCAGGGCACCCAGCGGCTCATCGCGCCCGACAGGTGGTGCTCGGTGAGGCGGTAGGTGGTGATGATGATGGGATAGGCTGGGTCGCCTAGCTGCGCCAGCTTGTTGTCCGGCCGCTCCCAAATCTTCATGATCGGGTTATTCTGGCGCTTGTACAACGGGTTCTGAATGGGCGACTCGGCCGGCTCGTAGTGCGTCGGCAGCGGCCCATCGACCATGCCCGTCGGCGTGAACAGCCAGCCCCGCCCGTCGGCCTTCATGATGAACGGGTCCGTCCCCGACAGCGCGTCGAGGCCGACGCCGTTGGGGTTGGCGGGCGTAGTAGGCGCTTTGGTGACCGCGAAGTCCGGCACGTCATAGCCCGTCCACTTCGCGCCATCCCACCACACCCACTTCTTGCGCTCGCTCCACGGCTGGCCGTCCGGGCGAGCCGAGGCGCGGTTGTAGAAGATGCGGCGGTTGGCAGGCCACGAGTAGGCCCAGT
>CAZLBQ010000303.1:0-7814 GCA_964557745.1 uncultured Anaerolineales bacterium | reverse complement strand
CGGCGCGATAGAACAGGTTCTCCCAGTCGCGGAACAGGCTCTGGTGGGTGTGCATCCCGCTGCCCGCCTGGCCGAACATCGGCTTGGGCATGAACGTGGCGTACAGCCCGTGGCGCTGGGCGATGGCCTTGACCGTGTACTTGAAGGTCATGGCGTTGTCGGCGCTGGTCATGGCGTCGGCGTACTTGAAGTCGATCTCGTGCTGGCCGGGGCCGACCTCGTGGTGGATCATCTCGACTTCGAGGCCCATCGTCTCCAGGGCGCGCGTTATGTCCTGGCGCACCAGCGCCGCCTCGTCGCGTGGCGAGAAGTCGAAGTAGCCGCCGACGTCGTGGGGGACGGTCTGGATGCGGCCCTCGGCGGGCGTGAACAGGTAGAACTCCAGCTCGACGCCTGTGTTGTACGCATAGCCCCGCTCGGCCGCCCGCTGCACGGCGCGGCGCAGGATGCGGCGCGGGTCGCCCTCGAACGGCTCGCCCGAGGGCATGTAGATGTCGCACAGCAGGCGGGCCACTTTGCCCGCCTGGCTGCCCCAGGGGAGGACGCGGTAGGTTGCGGCGTCGGGGACGAGGTACATGTCCGACTCGTGGATGCGCGTGAAGCCCTCGATGGACGAGCCGTCGAACCAGATGCCGCGCTCCAGGGCCTCCTGGAGCCGCTGCACGGGCAGCGTCACGCTCTTGATAATCCCGACCACGTCGCTGAACTGAAGGTTGATAAAGGTTACATCGTCAACGCGAGCGCGATCCAGTACCTCGCGTTGTTCTGGCGTCAGGGCCATACGGCGCTCCATTTCTTTCTGACAAATTCAGGCTGTTTCCAGTTCGGGTGTTGACCTGAGGGCGGCGTCTTTGTCCGCTCCCGTTGGGCAACGCTATTGTAACGTCACCTGGTTCACCGTGTCAAAATACGGCAGCGTTTGACTCTCGCGTCGCCGCCAATATAATCTCCTCACCCCCAAGTGATAGCTGTCAACGTATAGGTCCCCCCAAGGAGACACGCATGCGAGCACGAAGAATGGACGTGCTGGCCGGGCAGCGCGCTGCCTGGCGGGTCGGGTTGGCGCTCGTCGTCGCCCTCGGCCTGCTCTTGACCGGCCTGGTTGTGACGTCTGGTAGCGCCCTGGCGGCCGGTCCCGTTACCGACACCGGCGTTATCAACACCGCCGCCTACAAGATCGAGATTCCGGCCAACTGGAATGGGACGCTCCTGCTCTACAGCCACGGCTACGTCGCCCCCGGCTCGGCCAACCCGGCCCGCGACGTGGGCGACCCCGCCACGGGCGCGGCCCTGCTGGCCCAGGGCTACGCGCTGGCCGGGTCCGCGTACAAGACAACTGGCTGGGCGCTGGCCGATGCCTTCCAGGACCAGATCGCGCTGCTGGACTACTTTAATAGCAAGTACGGGCGTCCGGCGCGCACCATCGCCTGGGGCCACTCGCTGGGCGGCATCATTACCGCCGGCCTGGTCCAGCGCAACCCCGACCGCTTCGCCGGGGCGCTGCCCATGTGCGGTGTCGTCGGCGGCGGCGTGGCTGCCTGGAACCAGGCTCTCGACGCGGCCTACGCCTTCAAGACACTGGTCGCGCCCCAGTCGAACCTCCAGGTGGTCAACATCACCAATCCCAGCGCCAACGCCCAGGCCGCGATTGGCGCGCTCATGGCGGCCCAGCAGACCCCCGCAGGACGGGCCCGGATTGCCCTGGCCGCCGCGTTGAGCAGCACCCCGGGCTGGTACAACCCCATCGCCCCGCCCCCCGCCAGCACAGATTACGCGGCTCTGGAGCAGAACCAGTACACCTGGATGAAGGATGTCACCTTCGCCTTTGCCTTCGCCCTGCGCGCTGACCTGGAAGCGCGGGCGGGCGGCAATCCCTCGTCCAACGCCGGCATCAATTACCGCTGGCAGTTGGAAAAGTCGGGGATGAAGGACACCGTCGCCGCCTTATACCAGCAGGCGGGGCTTGACCTGAACGCTGACCTTAACACCCTCGACAGCGCGCCGCGCATCAGCGCCGACGCCCAGGCCGTCTCGTACCTGAGCGAGAACATCACCTTCAACGGCCGCCTGTCGATCCCCGTGCTGACCCTGCACACCACCGCCGATGGCCTCGTGACCGTCGAGAATGAGTCGGCCTACAGCCGCGTCGTCAACGCGGCGGGCAGTGGCGCGTACCTGCGCCAGTTGTTCGTCCAGCGCGCCGGCCACTGCACCTTTACCCCGGCCGAGATGCTGACAGCGTTGCAGGTTCTCCTCAAGCGCATCAACACCGGGACGTGGGACGACACGTCGAACGTCGCGGCGCTCAACGCCGCCGCCACGGCCTTTGGCCCCAACCTCAACATCCTGTCGGCGGGTGGCGTCGTCATCCCCACCGCCCCGGCCTTCACCAGCTTTACCCCCAACGCCCACCTACGCCCGTACGACGCCCTGGGGCCAACGCTGGCCGCGTCGTACACGACCACCCTCTCGCCCGCCGGGACGGATGGTCCCTTTGGCCAGATGCAAGCCACGCGGCGCGTCAGCGGTGACTACCAGGTGACGGTGCGCGTCTATGGCCTCCAGCCCGGCTCGGCGCACGCCATGCACTTCCATCGCGGCACGTGCGCTGTCCAGGGTGGCATCATCCAGCCGCTGCCCGACCTCGTCGCCAAGCGCGACGGCACGGCCACGGCGACGTTCTGGCTGTCCCAGTCGCAGATGGCTGCCGTCGTCTCCGACGCGACGTACCTCAACGTCCACCGCAACGCCTCGCCGCCCGGCCCCGGCATCACCTGCGGCGACGTGCGCTAGCTCCAACTGACCGAAATACAACAGGGCGGGCATGTCGGATGACAGCCCGCCCTGTCCCCTCCCCTCCCCCGCCCCTGGTCGGACGAGGCGTGCCTCGCCCGTACAAAACGCGCCCCGCCCTGCTATGGCGCGCCGATGAGGACGAACGGCCCCCACTCGAACGCCGACGCCTTTTGGGCCGCCAGGGCCTGCTGCGCCACCTGAACGGCGCGCGGCGCGCTGTGCCCTGCCTGTAGCGCGTCGTAGAAGAGACGCATCCACCGCGCTGCCCCCTCATCCTCCACCGGCCACAGGCTCGCCAGCACCGCCCGCGCCCCCGCCAGCAAGAAAGCCCGCGCCAGGCCAAGCAGTTCATCCCCCGGGTGCATCTCCCCCAACGCGCTCTCGCAGGCCGACAGGACGACCAGCCGCGCCCCCAACCGCAGGTTCAGGACGTCCGCGTACGTCAGCGGCTCGTCGGCCAACAGGATGCGCGAGTGGGACGGCGCCAGCGGGTCCAGGAGCGCGTGGGTGGCGAAGTGGATGATGCGGTAGTCGGCCAGGCGGCCCCCCGCGTCCCACGCCAGCAGCGTCGCGCGCCGCGCCTCCCCTTCCGCCAGCACGTGCGTGGCCTGCCAGCGCTCGCGCAACACTGTGGCTTCCGCCGCTGTGTGGGGCAGTGGCCGCGCCTGCCCGTTGAACTCGCTCAGCGTCACCACCAGAATCGCGTCGGCGCGAGAGCCTGCTGCCTTCTCCGTCTCCGCGGCTGTGGCGAGGAGCGTCGTGAGGCTCGGCGTGTAGACCAGGGGCAGGCGGGCTATCAGAGGGCGCCCGTCCGTGTCCTGGAGCGTCTGGAAAGGCAGCGCGTGGAGCGCGTCGTGGGGGACAAGGATGAGCAGAGTATCGTTCGACAGCGCGTCGACTTCCGGGGCCAGCAGCGTCTCGTACAGGTGGCGTTGTATCGTGGCGCCCGGCGCTTGCGTCAGCGGTCGGCTGTGCAACGTGCCCCGATAGACCAGCTCGCGGAAGTCGGGCGTCGTGTCCGTCGCCTGACGCAGCGTTTGCTGATCGAACCGGGTCAAGACGCGTGTCCGTACCGCCAGTCGGTCGGGCGACAGGCTGAACACGACCAGGCGGTCATTCAGGCAGTAGTAGGTCACTGCTGTCCACGGCGACGGCAGGGTGGCCGCTGCCCAGGCGCGGAACGCCGCGACCGAGAAACGCGGCGGGCTAAGGACCACTTCGTCACGGGGCGCGGCCACTCGGAGTTGCTCGACGACTGCCTCGTACTCGCGGGCGAGACGCTTGAGTTGGTCCAGGGGGGGCGACGGAGGAGGCGCCGGTTCGCTTGTCCCACGCTCCAGGCCCTCGTCCTCCCCGCGCAGGCGCAGGCGCAGGCTCTGGCGTAGGGCCGCCATCTCGCGCCGCAACTCGGCCTCGCGGCTCACCAGCGGCGCCAGCGCGGGATCGTGGGCTGCCGCTCGCCAGCCCGGCTCGCTATTCCAGCGCCCCAGCCGGGTCTTGGCCGCTTCCACAATTGCCAACCCCGCCTCGGCGTCGCCCACGTCGAGCGCCAGCGTCAGGGCGGCCTCATACAGGGCGCGGCGGTCGGCGAAGAAACCTCCGCTCAACGGCTCGGTGGGCAGATGCAACCGGGCCTGCTGAGCGAGTGTGATGCCCGCTTGCCAGCGCTGCAAGGCCGCCGCCCGGTCGCCCTGGGCCAGGGCAGCCTGCCCCAGGCCATACAGCGCCCGCCAGGCCTGGTCGGGAAAGCCGGGCTCGAGCGTGCCCCGCGCGGCGTCAAAGGCGGCCACCGCCGCGTCGAGCGCTCCGCGCGCCAGATGCGCCTCGCCCAGCGCCAGGTCACACAGCGCGCCCTCGACCGGCAGATCGTGGGCTGCGAACACAGCGCGCGCCCGCGCCAACCGCGCCCGCGTCCCCGCGTCCCCCTCCCCTGCTGGCAGGCGCAGGCTGACCCGCGCCAACTCGCGGTCACACATGGCGACATAGACGGTCATGTCCGCCTGCTCGTACACGCCCCGCGCCTTCTCGAGACAGCCTCGCGCCTCGTCGGGTTGGCCCTGTGCGAGGTAGATGTCGGCCATGTGCATCTCGCACTCGGCGACGGCGGCAGGCGCCTCGACGCGGCGCAGCGTCGCGCGGGCGGCATCATAGAGGTCGAGGGCTTCATCCAGCCGATTGAGGCGCTGCCAGACAGCGGCGATGTCCATTTGGACGCGCGCCAGGGAGATGGGACGCTCAGCCGCCGCGAACACTTGCCGGGCGCGGGTGAAGGCCGCCAGCGCCTGGTCGTAGCGGCCCAGCGCGCTATAGCAGCGGCCCATGTGGGCGTAGCACTGGGCCGCCCGTAGGGGGCGCCCCGTCGCGTTCGCCTCATCGGCCATCCGTCGATAGGCCTCAAGCGCCTCGTCATAGCGGTTAAGAGCCGTTGCGGTCGCGGCGATGCTCATATCGCACATGGTGACGCGGTTCTGGAAGCCCAGCGCGGCGAAGGTGGCGCGCGCCTGCTGATAGGCCGTCAGCGCTGCGGCGAAGCGGTTGAGACGGGAGTGGACAACGCCTTCTCCCAATAGGCAGAAACCGGCTTGCGCGTCCTTGCCCTCGCGCAGGCTGATGACCCGCGCCCGTTCGAACAGCGCCAGGCTGTCGGCGTAGCGGCTCTGCGCCTCGGCGACCACAGCGCGGATGAAAGCGTAGCGCGCCTGGGGCACACTGTCATCGCCGGGGACAGGGGCAGCCTCGGCGCGGGTCATGCAGTCCAGCGCGCCCGCTGGGTCGCTGGTGGTCAGCGCGAGCGCCAGGAAAACCCACGTCAACGAGGCATCGCCGAGTCGACCGAGTTGCGTGAACGCCTCGGCCGCCCCGCGCAGCAGGGGTTCGGCTTCCGTGCGTCGGGTTTGTTCATAGAGGAGCAGACCGGCGGCGCGGTCGACGTTCGCCTGGACGACGGGATCCGGGTGGTCGGCCAGCCAGGCCCGCGCCTCTTCGAGGCTGGCCGCCGCCCCCTCTACATCGCCGAGAAAGGCGCGCGCCAGGGTGATCTCCGCGTTGACCCAGGCGGCGCGGTCGCCGCGGGCGTGGCTCAGGAACAGGTCGCCGGCGGTCTGGAGGAAGGGCAGGGCTTCGCGGCAGCGGTCGAGGGCGTTGTGGGTGATGCCCAGGGTGAAGAAGGCTTCGGCGGCGAGGAGCGAGTCCGGTTGGTGAGCGGTGATGACGACGTGGGCGAGCAGGGCCTGGACGCGAGCGCGCCGTGGGGCATACCAGGCGCTGGCCTCCGCCTCGCTGCGCAGGACCTCGGCCTCGGTCAGGGCCGGCGGGCCGGCCGCGCACGCCTGCGCCTGGGCCTCCCGCTCGGCCAGCCTCCCGTCCAGCACCTGATCGACCAGGTCGGCCAGCGACAGGGCTGGCGCAGGCGGCTGAGCGGCGGTCATGCGTCCCCCTCAAGGCAAACTACGGCCTGACTTCGAACGCGACGCTGAATGAGGCATTGCCCGTCGGGTGATGGAGGCTCTGCAGGGGGGCCGCGCCAAAATCCACCTGGCCCTCCGCATCGACCGGCGCTTCGCGCGTCTCCTCACCCCACGTTAGAATCCCCCACAACCCTATTGGTAGCTCGGCGCGGCCGGCGACGCTGGCTCGCACTGACAGTGTCGCTTGGTCAGGTTGCTGCTCGCCGGTCACCACCACCGCCCACTCCTGACCGTACCACGTGATGATGTCGGACAGGAGCACGCTTAACGGGAGGCGTCCACCGCCATCGTCATTGCGCGTCGCCAGCTGCGGTGGCCTGATGGCGTCACGCAGGTGGTCCAGGTTGAAGGCGAAGACGAGGCGGTGGCGGTGGCAGGCGCGGGATGGTTGAAAGTGGATGCGCCAGGGTGGCTCTGGCCCTAAGAAGGGCAACGCCGGCATGGCGATGTCGGGGAGGGGGATGGGACGCCCCTCGCGCTCGGCGCGTAGCACGTCGAGCAGCATGGCGTAGTCGGCGCGACAGTCGGCGCAGGTCTGGAGATGCGCCCACAGTTGCGGATAGGTGAGAGCGGGAGACTGGCCCGCTAGCTCCGCATCCACCAGGATGGGGAGCACGCTCTGGTAGTCATCGCACGTCGGAGCCATAGCGCTCTTCTCTCCACAAACAAAGGGCCAGTCGTTGGTCAACCCTGACCGCAATAGCGTACGCTGTCACAGTGTATAATGCAAATCTCGCCCGTCGGCTTTCACATCCAGCCGAGGTGATGGGCGACGGTGTGGAGGGCGCGGTGGCGGAGGATCTGCACCGCATTGCGCGACCGCCCCAGACGGCGCGCGATTTCCTCGTCGTCGTACTCTTCCAGCAGCGTCTCCAGGAGTACTTGCCGTTGGGCCGGACTGCGCAAGTGTCTCGTTACCCACACCATCCAGTCCTGCCACTCGACGCGCGCGAACTCATGCTCGGCGCTCTCGTCTGGACGCCAGGTTTCTGGCGGTTCGTCGTCGTCGCGCTGCCCCGTTTGTTCCAGGGCCGACGTCCGCTCCGGATGGTAGAGCGGCTCACCGGCCCGCGCCTTCTGGCGCACTGCGTTCTTGACGATCAGAGCCGCCCAGGCATCAAAGGGGGCGTCGAAGGTGAAGGGGGTGTTGTCGATGATGCCGCAGGCAGTCTGGGCGAAGTCCTGGGCCTCTTCGACCGCGCTGCCCTCCGACCAGCCGTACTTCACCAGGAGTCGATAGGCCAGGCGCGACAACTGGCGGAAGACGGCCCGCCACGCCTCGTGATCCCCGGCGGCTAGCCGCACAATCTGGTCATACTCACGCCGATAGACGGCGGCGACCCGGCTGACGTAGCTCTCGATGCTCGGCTCGTCCTCTTGCCCCATCACGCGGCCGGCGCGGCCGGAGGCCAAGTTATGGCGGGTGATACGGGTCAGGTGGTCAATGTACTCGGTATCGAGGACGTCGTTACTCCCCGCCAGGTAGTTCCGGACGGCCATCCTCACGCGTTCATCGTCGGGTAAAGCTGGATCTTCGAGCCTCTCCTCTAA
>CAZLBQ010000302.1:0-7824 GCA_964557745.1 uncultured Anaerolineales bacterium | reverse complement strand
GGCCGGGCGGCAGCCCTATCGCCCGCAGATCATCCCCCGTCAGCGTCGGGCGGATATGGGCCAACCGCTGGCGATAGTCGGCCAGGCGCTCGCCCAGCACCGGACCCTCCTCGGCAATCCCTACCAGGCACAATGCGACATCTGAGAATGGCTCGAGCAGGCGCACCAGGGCGCTCGGCTTGAGGTTGAGCGCGAGCAGGCGCGGGATGAGCGCCCGCAGGGACAGGGTCTCGCGCTCCAGCCGGGTATCGACGCGGCTGAGCTTGAGCGCCAGGGCGATGGCCTCGGCATTCGACGCGGACTGGTCGTAGAGGACGAGCGCCAGGCTCTGCGCCGCCGGCAGGGGCGGCGGGGCCATGACGCTGGCGACGACCAGCGGCGGCGGGTCATCCGGCGCCGCCTGACAGGGCAGGGCGTCGCGGGCGCGGGCCAGCCGCGCGTCGACGGCGGGTGTCCAGCGCAGGTCAGGGTGCAGCATACCGAGCACCCCCAGGTCATCGAGACGGCGCAAGGCCCGCGAGGGCACGTCGCGCGGCTCCTCCAGGATGCGGGACAATTCATGGCGGACGCGGTCACCGCTGGTGCGCTCGATGAGGGGCAGGGCGTCGGCGATGAGTTCGCGCGTGCGCGGCTCGATCTGAAAGTCGAGGCGCTGTTCGAGGCGCACGGCGCGCAGGATGCGCGTCGGGTCCTCGACGAAGCTCAGGCTGTGCAGGACGCGCACCAGACGGCGCTGGAGATCGGCCTGGCCCCCGTAGAAGTCGAGCAGGTAGCCGTAGCGGTCGGGGTTGAGCGCCAGGGCCATGGTGTTGATGGTGAAGTCACGGCGGTGGAGGTCGAGCTTGATGGAACTGGCCTCGACCGTCGGCAGGGCCGTCGGCTCCGTGTAGAACTCGGTCCGCGCCGTGACAAAGTCCAGCGGGCGGTGCAGCGCGTCGGCGGGCATCCAGTGCGCCGTGCCGAAGGCGCGGTGGTAGCGTGCCTCGCCGCCGTACTTCTCGACCAGCCGCTCGACCAGGCGGTGCGCGTCGCCCTCCACGACCAGGTCAATGTCGGCCGCCACGCGGGGCGCGTCCAGCAGCAGGTCGCGCACGAAGCCCCCCACGACGTACAGCCCAAAGCCCAGTTCGCCCGCTACGTCGCTGGCCTGGTGGATGAGGTCTAGCGACTCCGGCGTCAGGCGCGCCTCGAAGCGCTGGGCCAGTTCGGCGTTGGGCGAGGGCTGCGCCAGCCGACCGGCCTGGTGGTTGAGCAGGTCGGTGCGCGTGACGATGCCCACCAGTGTCCCATCCTCGACCACCGGCACCTGGCCTACATCTGAGTCGAGCATGACCCGCTGCAGGTGAGCGAGGGTGTCGTGGGGCGCGACCTGGATAGCGCCCTTGCGCATGTAGGTGCTGACAGGGGTGTCGCTCAGGCCGTGGCGCGCGGCGCGGTCGATGTCCCGCCGCGTGACGACGCCGACCACACGCCCCTGATCCAGCACCGGGAAGCCCTCGTGGCCGAAGCGCTGCATGAGGCCCTCGGCGTCGGCCACCGTGTCCGTCGCCTGGAGCGTCCGCACCGCGCCGCGCGACATGATGTTCTCGACGGTCGGACCCGGCGGGACAAGCTCCTCCAGAACGCGCAGCAGTCGGGCGCGAACGTGGCGCACGTCGGCGTCACGAATAAGGGCGGCCGCCGCGCGGGCGTGGCCACCGCCGCCGAAGCGCCGCGTCACCTCGCCCACGTCGACCGCCTCGTCGATGCTGCGCGCCACGATATGCACACGGTCCTCAACCGCGACAATGACGAACAGGGCCGCCGGGTCGAACATGTCGCGCAAGCGGTGGGCGAGGGTCGAAATCTCGTTCACCGTCTGAGGCGTCGTGGCGGTGGTGATGACAATCGTCTTCTTGCCATAGGTGTGGAACTCGACCTGGCGGGTCAGCTGGTCCAGCAGGTCTTGCTGCGCCGGACTGAGGGGGTGGTGCAGGTAGCGCCGCGCCTCGTCCAGGTCGGCGCCGTGCTCCAGCAGCCAGGCGACGGCCTGCGCATCGCGGGCCGTGGTGTTGCCGTAGGTCAGTGCGCCCGTGTCCTCGTAGATGCCGAGCAGCAGCAGGGTAGCCTCGCTGGCCGTCACCTCGACGGCGCGCGCCGCGAGTTGTTCGACAAACAGCGTCGAACACGCCCCCACCTCGTCGCCCTCGAAGGTCATCTCCGGCTCAAGCTCGCGCCCCAGGGGGTGATGGTCGACAAAGTGGAGCGCGGTCTGGGGCTTCATGCCCCGCACCTGGACGACGCCCTGGGTGTCGACGACCGTCGCCGCCTCGACCTGGCGCTTGGCGACCTCGTCGCGGCGTCGAAAGGGCAGGCCGGCCCCGTGACGGTCCAGGAAGTCACGCACATTGCGGTTACAGCGCTGGGGCAGAATCGGGACGGCCGTCGGGTCCAGCTTCCAGGCCCCAAGCTGGCTGGCGACGGCGTCGAAGTCGGCGTTCTCGTGGGTGAGGATGACGTGCATACCTCAATTATACGAGTTTTGCCGCAGCCAGGGGAGGAAGAGGCGGTAGAGAAGGCTGTCGCGCCACACCCAGACGCCGCGCCCGCGCGTCGCCGCGTAGACCACCTCCTCGGTATCCACGGCGAGTGTCTCCACCGCCACGCCAGACAGGTCAAGGTCGGGCTGCCAGGTCAGGCCGTTGTCGTCGCTGCGATAGAGCCGCCCGACAAACGGCGGATACCGCGAGTCGTAATTAGGCGTGCCTAACGCCCAGAGACGGTCGGGGTGAGCGCGGCTCACAAAGACGCGCTTGAGGATGCCCACGTCGGGAGGAAGATAGGCCGACAGGTCCTGCCAGGTCAGCCCGCCGTCGCGGGTGAGGAGCAACTGGTTGTGGGGCAGCGAGACGTAGGGGCCATCGCTGACGTACAGCCAGCCGGGGCGCGTTGGGTGGGCGGCGAGGGAACCTTCGCGAAGTAATAGCCCGGGGCGAAAGGGCGGGGGGCGGGTGGCAAGCTGGCTCCAGCTTGCCCCACCATCGGGGCTGCGATACAGGCGGTCGTCCTGCCGACCTAACAGGTAGACGCGGTTGGAATCGGCGGCATCGACCGTCATAGCCTGGACTTCGTAGGCGACCTCGCCGTCAGATCGGGGAGGCAGCCCCGCCATCAAGCGCGTCCAGTGCTCGCCGCTGTCATCGCTGCGGTAGGGTCCAACATTGGTACCGAGATAGAGCCGCCCAGGGGACAGCGGAGCCGTCCGCATGAACGTGACAGAGGGCGTGTAGACGCGCGAACTGATGGTCGCCGTGATGCCGGGGACGGGCTGCCAGGTGTCGCCCGCGTCGCGGCTGCGGTACAGCCCGAAGCCGACAATGGTAGGGTCGATCCAGCCAAAGACGGTGCGGCCATCGGCCAGGCCGAACACCGCCGGGCTGTACTGAATGGGCGGTGGGGGCCAGGCGCAGCAGAGGCCGAGGCGGGGAGTCGGGAACCCCTCCCCAGTGGCCCGCTGCCACGTCACGCCCCCGTCGCGGCTGCGCAGAATCTGGGTCAATTGATAGTCGCGGTCAGAGACGGGATGGACCGCTGCGAACAGGGTGGAAGAGACGACCGAGAGGGAGGACACCCACGTCGCGCCGATACCCTGGTCCGAATGCGTCCACGTCTGGCCCGCATCCGTAGAGCGGAAGACGCCTTGGCTGTTGGCAAACAGGAGAGTCTGGTCGGCAGGGTGGCCGGGTGAGACGGCTAACGAGACGCCCTCGTACTTGCCCGGCGGCGGCAACCCCTGGCCGATGCTCTCCCACGTCTGCGCGCCATCCCGCGAGCGGTAGACGGGCGCGGGCCCGTCATAGCCGCCGACGCTGTAGCCAGCCGCGTAGAGGGTCCGATGGGCCGCGTCTGTCTCGTCGTAGTCGGGTGACAGGGCCAGACTCGTTAACGTGATGGTCAGGGGAATCGTCGCCGTGGTCCGCGTCCACGTCTGCCCCCGATCCGTCGACTTGAACAGACCCGTTGCGGTGTTGGATGAACTCTCATAAGTCGCAGCGAACACCGTGTGGTCGCGCTCGAAGTGGGGTGAGACGGCCAACCCTGCGACACCCACGCCGGAGGCGGGAGAGGTCCAGGCAAGCCAGGTTGTCCCATTATCATAGGAGGCGCGCACCCAGTCACCCGCGGCCAGCAGCACATCGAGGTGGGGACCAGGGCCGTCATTGTCGGGCGCAAAGGCGACGCGGGGCGCGAACTCGGTCAGGACGGTCTCGGCGTGGTCGCCGACCAGGCGCACAACGCCAAACTGGGCGCCGTCGCCCGTCCCGAAGTCGGCCCAGGTGAGAAGCGCCGTCTGGTCCTCGGCGTAGTGGGGCGAGGCCGCCAGGGCTTGAACCCCACGATACCCCCCACTGACGAGCAAGGTCCAGGTCTGGCCGGCGTCCCAACTCCGGTACACGCCCTGTCCCTCGACGGCCACCAGGACCCCATCCGGCGCGGACGATGATATAGCGAGACGCAGCGCGCGGCCGCTAGCAGGCAGGCCGCTGACGGCAGGTTGCCAGATCTGCCCGCCGTCAGCGCTGCGGTAGATGCCGCCGTCAGTGGCGGCATAGGCGATGTGCGGATTCGTCGGGTGGAAGGCAACTTCCCCGACCCTACCGCCGGGTGGGCCATGCAGCGGTCGCCACTCACGAGGAGGATTGCCCTGGTCCGCTGCCGCCTGTGGCGCGCCGCGGACCACAAGTAGAAAGAGGGCCAGACCGACAAGGGCCAGGGCTAGAAACCCTGACCCTTGGATCAGGCGGAGTCGTGATCGTATCATGGTTGAGTTTGACGCAGCCCAGGCAGGCACGAGGTCTCTGTCAAATCTGGCTCTGGTTTGTCTCCAGCCGCTGCGTCACGGCCTGCTGGACCTGCTTCTCCTCCGGGGCGGTGGCGGCTTCGACGGCGGTCGCCTCTTCGACGCGCAGGTAGTACGGGCCGGACAGGCGGCGCGGGTAGAGCGAGCGGCTCATGGGGAGGAAGCGCTTGGCGGCGCTGTCGTAGAGGTGCTGGGTGATGGAGATGTGCTTGTCGTGGATGCGGATAACGTTGTAGGAGTTCTTACCGCGCTCGCGGCCCTTGCCCCGCGCGGAGGTCGTCGTCCCGCACTGGACGATGATGATGCCGCGCCGCGACGTGGGGTAGAAGTCCAGCGTGTTGCCGATGTAGGCGACGTGCATGTGGCCCGATAGGATGAGGTCGACGTCGCACTCCTCCATGACAGCGATAGCCTGCTTGGCGTTAGCGATGACACTCTGCGAGCCAAAGCCGGGCGGCGGGGCGAAGTGGTGGTGCGCTGTGACGACGCGGCAGACGCTCGGCGGCAGCCCCTTCAGCTTCTCCCGCACCTGGTCCAGGTCCTCCTGGTCCAGCTTGCCGCCCTTGATGGTGAAGCTGCGCGTCGAGTTGACCCCCAGCACCGCCAGGTCCCCCTGGTAGAAGAAGGGGTACGGGTTCGGCTCGACGTAGGTGCGGAACTTCTCCATCGGACGCAGGAAGCGGTCGATGGGGTTGCGGAACGGGACGTCGTGGTTGCCGGGAATGACGATGAGCGGCTGCTTGAAGCCGTCCAGCCAGCGCCGCGCCCGTTGGTACTGGTCCACGTACTCGTGCTGGACGAGGTCACCCGACACGACAATCACGTCCGGCTTGAGTTCATCGGCCTCAACATGGACGAGTTCGGCCAGGTCGGGTCGAAAGGGCCGCCCGGCGTGGATGTCGGAGACATGGAGGATGGTTTGCATGGGACGTAACCTCCTGCCGTCAATATTCGTTTTCGTAGCGGAAGCAAGACGCGCGCCACCTGCGCCACTTCTTGGCGCTGGCTAACTTGGGTGGTAAACTAGCCCGTCACTCGCCACCGTCCGCTATAGAGGGAGTCGATTGTGCTCTGGTCCGTCCGCGTCCGCTCATTTCTTGTCCTACTGATCGTTCTAACCCTGCTCGCCGCCTTCGCCCGCTTCAAGCTGGCCGAAGCGACCCCCCTCAACAACCCCACGGCTTGGAGCCAACGTCCCGCCGGCGCTCCCCAACGCGGCGCCCAGCAAGGCTTCGTGGACGAGACGCCGACCCCGACGCCCACCGTCACCGACACGCCCACGGCGACGCCGACCCTGCCGCCCTGCACACCGGGCGATGCCCAGATCGACATCCGCAATTTCGCCTTCAGCGTGTCTCGCGTCGTCATCTGCGCCGGGGCCAAAATCGTCTGGACCAACAAGGACGACTCGCGCCACACCACAACCAGCGATGTTGGCGTCTGGGACAGTGGCCTGCTGCGCAAGGACCGCAGCTTTGACCTGACCTTCGAGCGACCCGGTGTCTACACCTACTACTGCCGCGCCCACCAATGGATGCGTGGGACGGTGCTGGTCGGGGAAGCCCCCGACGTAACCGCCACTCCGACCGCGACGGCGACGCTGCCCGCCACCGCCACGCCCACGCTGACGGCTACGCCAAGCGGGCCAACCCTGACGCTGACGCCGACGGCGACCGCCACGCCGACATGGGCCGGACCCACGCCGACGCCCACGCGGACCGCCTCGCCGACGGCCACCCCCACCCCCACGACGACCGCGACCGCGACGGCCACGCCGACGGCCACGCCGACACCGCCGTGGCTAGACCCACTGTCGATTCCTAAATACAGCGAGCCGCTGGTCATCCCGCCGGTCATGCCCCCCTCGCGCCAGCTAACCGACGACAAGGGCCGCCTCATCGACTACTATGAGATCGCCGCCCGTCAGTTCCAGCAGGCGGTACTACCGCGCAGCACGGGCTTGCTGACAACGGTCTGGGGCTACGGTGCGGTGGACCATCCGGAGACGTTCAGCTATCCAGGCTACACCATCGAGGCGCGCTACGACCAGGCCGTGCGCGTCAAGTGGATCAACGACCTGGTGGACGCCAACGGCCACTACCTGCCGCCGCTGTTCGCCGTCGACCAGACGCTGCACTGGGCCAACCCAGCGGGCGGGCTGAGCGGGCGCGACAGTCACAGCATGGACCACACACCGTACACAGGCCCCGTGCCCCTGGTCACCCACCTGCACGGCGCGCACACCACCGACGAGAGCGACGGCTATCCCGAGGCGTGGTATCTGCCCGCCGCCACGAACATCCCGACCGGCTACGCGACCGAGGGGACGTGGTACGACCCGTTCAAGGCCAAGTTCGCGACCCAGAAAGGGGTCACGTGGACGTCTGGCTCGGCCACATTCCAGTACCCGAACGACCAGCGCGCCGCGACGATGTGGTACCACGACCATGCCATCGGCATAACGCGCCTGAATGTCTACGCCGGGCTAGCGGGCTTCTACCTGCTGCGCGGCGGGCCGGAGGATGTCGAGTCGGGTGTGCTGCCAGGGCCGGCTCCCGCCTTGGGTGACGCCCCGGACGCGAAGGTCTACGAGATGCCCATTGTCATCCAGGACCGCACCTTCCAACGCGACGGCTCGCTCTACTTCCCTGATAGCCGCGCCCAGGCCGAGGGCCTGACGCCGGGCCAGTTCCAGATTCCCTTGATGGGCACGCCGGCCTGCGACGGCCAGAGCGACGTCCCGCCCCTCTGGAGCCCCGACTTCTTCGGCAACACGATGGTCGTCAACGGCCGCACCTGGCCCTACCTGGAGGTCGAACCGCGCCGCTACCGCTTCCGCCTCCTCAACGGCTCCAACTCGCGCTTCCTGGTCCTCAAGCTGAGCACCGGCGCGCCGTTCTACCAGATTGGGACCGAGGGTGGCTTCCTGCCCGCACCCGTGACGCTGGACCAGGTGTTACTCGCGCCCGCCGAGCGCGCCGACG
>CAZLBQ010000301.1:0-7838 GCA_964557745.1 uncultured Anaerolineales bacterium | reverse complement strand
CTTACGCCGCCGCCGCCCACAACTGGGAAGGCGATTTCTATTTCGTCGTGACCGCCATCCCTGGTCAGAAGGAGCCGACAACGATGTACGCCGACCTGTGGCACGGCAAGTGCCGCGACGCGCACATCGTCGACGACCTCGACGCCCACAACCCCGCCTTTACCATGACCGCCGGTCTCCCCGTCTGGCGCAAGGTCATCGAGAAGAAAATGGACCCCATCCAGGGCCTGCTCACGCGCCAGTTGAAGCTCCAGGGCAGCATGACGACCATCATGAAGAACGTCAAGGCGGCCACCGAGCTTGTCAATAGCCTGACCAAAATCGACACCCAGTTCCCGTCATAACAAGGCGCAAGGAGGAAGGCAGAAGGAGGAAGGCTTGGGTTCCGTTCCTCCTTTATCCTTCCTCCTTGCTCCTTCCTAACGGAGGCTCCCATGTGGTTTTTCAAAGCCCCGAATGTCGTCTACGGTGACGACGCACTAAGCCATCTGGCGACCCTCAAGGGGCGCCGCGCCTTTATCGTCACCGATGCCAATCTCCTGAAGCTGGGCGTCGTGGACAAGGTGCGCGCACCGCTCCAGGAGGCTGGGCTGGAAGTCGAGGTCTTCGCCGAAGTCGAGCCGGACCCCTCCGACGCGACGATTGCCCGCGCCACCGACCAGAGCCGCGCCTTTGGCGCCGACTGGATCATCGGGCTGGGCGGTGGCTCCGCTATGGACGCTGCCAAGATGGTCCGCATCCTCACCGAGCGCACCGACCTGGCCGTCCTCGACGTCAACCCCGTCGAGCCGCTGGGCCTCGAAGGCAAGGTCAAGCTCGTCACCATCCCCACGACGAGCGGCACCGGCGCCGAGGCCAGTTGGGCGTGCGTCGTCAGCGACAACACTGAGAATCGCAAGATTGTGCTGGGCAACCCCGACGCCGTCCCCGACATCGCCATCGTCGATCCCGCCTTGCCCGCCGGCATGCCGGCCTGGCTGACGGCGGACACCGGCATGGACGCCCTGGTTCACGCCATCGAAATCTATACCGGCCCCTGGCAGAACGACTTCGTCAACGGCATGGTCCTGCAGGCCGTCAAGCTCATCTTCGAGTACCTGCCCCGCGCCTACCACGACGGCAGCGACATGGAAGCGCGCGAGAAGATGCATAACGCCGCGACGCTGGCCGGTATCGGCATCACCAACTCCAACGTCGGCCTCGCTCATGCCCTGGGTCACTCCCTGGGCGGCGTCTTCCACCCGCCACATGGCCGCACCACGACCGTCTTCCTGCCCTACACGATGCAGTTCATCGCCCGCGAAACCCCCGACCGCTACGCCGACATCGCCCGCTGGCTCGACCTGCCGGGGCACACCGCCGAGGAGCGCGCCCAGGCGCTGATCCACGCCGTGCAGAGCCTGCAGCGTGAGGTCGGTCAGCCCACTGACCTGCGCGGTCTCAAAGTCCCCGAGGCCGAGTTCCAGGCCCAGCTCGACCACCTTGTCGCGTCCGCCGAGGCCGACGCGACGATGTTCAACAACCCCCGCGTGCCCGACTCGGACGAGGTGCGCAAGCTGTTCGAGTACGCCTACGCCGGGAAAGAGATCGACTTCTAGCGCCTTACAACGATGGACGGTGGACGATAGACAGGACCGAGGCGTCTATTGTCCATCGTCCATCGTCATTTTACCAGCAACTAAACCCTTCCCTGCCACGTTATACTAGCGTTGAGACTCCATCGCATCCCGCCGCATTGAGGATAAGCATGTTCAATCGTTTTTGGACCGTCGTCATCGGGCTGGCCCTGCTTGCCCTGGCCGGCTGCGCGGGCGGCGAAGGCACAGGCGGCTCGTTGCGCCTCCCGACCGCCGCCCCACCTACCGGCGCCGCCCAGGCCCCCCAGGCTCCCGCGGCCTTGCCCCAGACGACAGCCGCCGCGCCCGCGGCCAACGCGCCCGCCGTCGGCCAGACCCCGTTGCCCCCCAACATCAAGCCGACCTCGTCCGTCCCGACGGCAACCCCGCTGCCCATCCAGGCCGTGTACGGCGCGGGGACGGACGCCACGTCCCTGAAGCGGCCCATCGCCCTGGCTCTGACCGCCGACGGCGGCTTCTACGTCGGCGACCAGATTGGCGTGCATCTCTACGACGCCAACGGCAAGTACGTCAAGACGCTCATCAAGGCCGGGCCCGACACGGGGCTGCGCATCGCAGCCGCCCTGGCCGTCGCTCCATTCGGCGAGGTGTACGTCGCCGACACCCTCAGCAACACCATCCTGCGCCTCAAGTCCGACGGTCAGGTGGCAGGGAAGCTCGGCGACAGCGACCCGAAGGTGGACGGTCCGTCAGCCCTCGAGTTTGACAAGCAAGGCAACCTGTTCATCGTCAACCAGAACAGCGCCGAGGTCTACAAGCTCGATCCCAACGGCAAGCTGCTCATGAAGTTTGGCGGCAAGGGCGAGCAGAACGGCCAGTTCCTGCGCCCGCGCGGTCTCGCCCTCGACAAAGACGGCAATATCTACGTCACGGACCTGACGACGTACCTGATCCAGAAGTTCAGCCCCGACGGCAAGTATGTCAAGAGCTTTGGCAACCAGCGTGGCGGTGAGAACGGCTGGTTCCTGCGCGGCATGGACGTCGGCCCCGATGGGCGGCTGTACGTCGTCGACGGCGCGCAACAGCGTATCCAGGTCTTCAACCTGAGCGACCTGACCCTGGTCAAGGAGTTCCAGAACCCCGGCCGGGACCCAGGCCAGTTCCAGGACCCAGAGGACTTGCGCGTTGACGCGCAGGGGAACATTCTCATTGCCGACAAGGGCAACAACCGCGTTCAGAAGCTCAAGCTGTCCCTGTAGCAAACGCCGAGCGCCGGTTGATAGACGCGTCTAAGTAGCGTATACTTAGGCGCGTTTCTCATGCCATCGTCCGGGCGAGGCGCGCCTCGCCCTTAGCTAGCGCGTTTTACATGCCGCCCCCGTATCCGGCGGGCTTCTCATGTCATCTCACCTTCAGGAGAGTTACCATGCCCACGGTCGTCGTGGTCCATATCGGCTCCGAGCCTGACTCCCGCTTCACCGCGCGCCTCCTCGGCCGCGCCGTCGATGTCATGCGGCGTGGCGCCAACGGCGACGTGCGCCGCGCCATTGCCCTCGTCCGCGAAGCCTCCCAGGAAGGCGCTGACGCCATCGCCCTCGAGGGGCTACCGCTCAAGCTCCGCCTAGGTGACATCACAGTGGACCACCCGCTCGCCGATCAGTTGCGCGCGGCGGCTGGCGCGACACCTCTGGTCGATGGCAGCGGGGTGCGCGACTCGCTGGAGCGCTGGGCCGTCAAGCTGGCTGACCAGCAAGACCCAGTGCTGTTTGGCTTCAAGCGTGTCCTGATGGTCCCCGGCCTCAACCACAACGGGCTAGCCGCGGCCCTCAGCGAGCACACGCCGACCATCCGCTACGCCGACACGGCCCTCTTCCTCAGCCTGCCGTTCGCCGTGCCCGGCACGGCGAATCTCAATCGCCTGCTCAAGTTCGTCGGCAAGCGCCTGGCCGACCTCCCCTACGACCAGATCGCGCCCGTCAGCGGCGAGGGCACGCCCCAACTCCGCAACGACTTCAAGTGGGCCGACCTCATCGCGGGTGACATGAGCCAGATTCGCCGCTACGCGCCGTTCGGCCTGCGCGGCAAGACGGTCGTAACCGACTGGGCGACCGAAGCTGACGTGGCCGAACTCAAGGCGCGGGGCGCAGAGAAGATTGTGGTGGCCATGCCGGGCCTGGGCGAGGACGCGCCGGGCGGCTCCGCGGCGGTGGTCGAGGGCGTGCTGGCGGCGCTGCGCCCGGCCGGCGCGAAGCCCAACACCGAGACCTACCTGAACCTGATGGCCGACATGGAGTGGCAGCCGCAGGTCATCAGCCTCCAGCCCGCTCAGGAGCAGGTCAATCGCTTCGCTTTTGTCATCCACCCGCTGAGCGTCAAGTTCATCTACAAGCACCCCATCCTCAAGTACTTCCGCTGGCTGCCCGACCGTGTCATGGAGCAGATCGTTGCCCAGATTCCGCCCCTGTACGTCTCGCGCATCGTGGGCGGCCAGTCGCCCACGACCGGCCAGAAGATCGAGGGCATCCTCATCACGCTCGGCTCGACGCCGCGCATGATGATGACCCGCCCGCCCGGCTGGACCTACCGCAAACTCATCCAGGCGGCGCGCATGGCCGAGCGCATGGGCGCGCGGCTGATGGGCCTGGGCGCGTTCACGTCCGTCGTCGGCGACGCCGGCGTGAGCGTCGCGCAGAAGGTCGACATCGGCATCACGTCCGGCAACTCGCTGACCGTGTCGGCGACGCTTGAAGCCGCCAAGCAGGCCGTGGTCAAGATGGGCGGGCGCGTCGACGAGGGCCGCGTCGTCGTCATCGGCGCCACCGGCTCCATCGGCGCCGTCTGCTCACGGCTGCTGGCCGAGTGGCTGGGCGACCGCGGCGAAGTCGTCCTTGTCGCGCCGCGCCCGGAACGCCTCATTGAACTCAAGCGCCGCATCGAGGAGGAGACACCCGGCGCGCGCGTCCTCATCGGCACGTCGCCCGACCCGTTCGTCGGCGAGGCCGACCTGATCGTCACGACGACGTCGGCAGCCAACAAGAAGGTGGTCGATATTACCAAAGTCAAGCCCGGCTGCGTCATCTGTGACGTGGCCCGCCCACCGGACGTCCAGGAAGAGGACGCCCGCAAGCGCCCCGACGTGCTGGTCATCGAGTCGGGCGAGATCAACATCCCCGGCGACGTCAACTTCGGCTTCGACATTGGCCTGCCGCCCAAGACGGCCTACGCCTGTCTGGCCGAGACCGCGCTGCTGGCGATGGAAGGCCAGTTCCAGGACTACACGCTGGGCCGCGACATCGACACCGAGCGGGTCAAGGAAATCTACAAGCTGTTCAAGAAGCACAACTTCCAGCTCGCCGGGCTGCGCTCGTTCGACCGCTACCTGACCGATGAGGATGTGGCGCGCAAGCGCCAGTTGGCCGACGAGTTGCGCCGCAAGCAAGCCGAGGCCGTACCGGCCCAAGCCTGAGCATGTTGAGTCTGGCCGACCCGTCCACCGTCATCGCCGTTCGCGAGCTACGCAAAGTCTACACCGTCCACGAGCGGGACGCGGGCATGGCTGCCTCGCTCAAGAGCCTGGTGTGGCGGAAGTCGCGCGACGTGGCCGCCGTCGACGGCATCAGCTTTGACGTCGCGGCGGGCGAGGTCGTCGGCTTCCTCGGCCCCAACGGCGCGGGCAAGACGACAACGCTCAAGATGCTAGCAGGCCTTCTGCACCCGACGTCGGGCGAGGTGGCCGTCCTGGGCTACGTGCCCTGGCGGCGCGAGAAGGCCTACCTGCGTCAGATGACGCTGGTCATGGGCAACCGCCAGCAACTCACCTGGGACATCCCGGCCCTCGACTCGTTCCAGTTGAACCAGGCCATCTACCGCATCCCGCCCGCCGAGTACAAGCGCACGCTGGACGAACTCATGGACCTGCTCGACCTGGGCGACCTGGTGAAGAAGCCGGTGCGCAACCTGTCCCTGGGCGAGCGCATGAAGTGCGAGGTAGCGGCGGCGCTGCTGCACCGGCCCCGCGTCCTGTTCCTCGACGAGCCGACCATCGGCCTCGACGTGACCATGCAGCGCCGCATCCGCGCCTTCATCGCCGAGTACAACCGCCGCCACGAGGCGACGGTCCTCCTCACCAGCCACTACATGGCCGACGTTGAGGCGCTGTGCAAGCGCGTCATCGTCATCCACCACGGGCGGCTGCTGTTCGACGGGGACCTGGCGAGCCTGGTGGCGCGCTTCTCGCCGCACAAGACCATCATTGTCGAGCTAGACAACGAGAGCGCGGACGTCAGCGGCTATGGCGAGATACTGGCGCGCGAGGGCGGGCGCGTCAGCTTCCGCGTCGCCAAGGCTGACACGGCGGCGGTGACGGCGCGGCTGCTGGCGGACCATGCCGTCATCGACCTGACGATTGAGGACCCGCCCATTGAGGACGTCATCGAGCAGGTGTTCGCCCAGGAGGCGGTGTGAGAGGGTTTCTCGACATCTACCGCGCCCTGTTCCGTACCCAACTGGCCGTCGAGATGCAGTACCGCGCCTCGCTGGTCATCTGGCTCATCGGCGCGTTCCTGGAGCCGGTGATCTACCTGACGGTGTGGGGCGTGGTCGCCCAGTCCAGCGGCGGCGAGGTCGACGGCTTCACCCGCGCTGACTTCGCCGCCTACTTCATTGTCGTCATGCTCGTCAACCACTTCACCTTTAGCTGGATCATGTGGGAGTACGAGTACTACATCCGCCAGGGCTTGCTGTCGCCGCTGCTGTTGCGCCCGCTGCATCCCATCCACCGCGACCTGGCCGACAACCTGGCCTACAAGCTGCTGACGATGGTCATCGTCACGCCCGTGACGGTCATCCTGTGGCTGCTGTTCCGCCCCGCCCTGAGCACAACGCCCTGGGCCGCGCTGGCCTTTGTCCCCGCCGTCGTCCTCGGCTTCGCGCTGCGTTTCCTGTTCGAGTGGACGCTCGCCATGTCGGCCTTCTGGACGACGCGCATCAACGCCATCAACCAGACCTACTTTGTCACCCTGCTGTTCCTGTCGGGGCGCATCGCCCCGCTCGACATCCTGCCCCCCATCATCCAGAGCATTGCCGCCGTCCTCCCCTTCCGCTGGATGCTCGCCTTTCCGGTCGAACTGCTCCTGGGTCGCCTGACGCCACGCGACATCGCGGTCGGCTTCGCGGTCCAGGCCGCCTGGACCATCGTCGCCCTGGTCCTGCTGCGCCTCGTCTGGCGCGCGGGCGTCCGCCGCTACTCCGGCGTTGGGGCTTAGCCTTCGGTCTCAGCTCCGCCGTACTCACATTTGACACCCTTGCGCCACTATGCTATACTCGCCCCCACTAAGCAGGCGTAATTGTCGACAATCCAATTTTTAGAAAAGTCAAACGAAGTAGGGATGGAGACATGACCGCCATCACGAACTTCTCGCCTGTCACGTCGGAGACCATCGCGACCCACGTCTATCACCAGTTGCGGCAGGCGATCCGCAGCGGGCAACTGCGCCCCGGCCAGAAACTGGTCGATGGGGAACTGGCCGGCGCTCTGCAGGTAAGTCGCGCCTCGGTTCGCGAGGCGCTCCGCCTGCTGGAGAGCCAGGGCCTGGTTATCAATCGCCACCGCAAGGGGACGTTTGTCGCCGAGCTGTCACCGGCCGACCTGCGCGACATCTACAACTTCCGCATCCTGCTCGAAACCCACGCCGTGCGCCTGGCCGCGGAGACCGCGCCCCAGGAGGCGTTGGACCAGTTGGAACGGCTGATTGATGACCTGGACGCGGCGGCGCGGCGGCAGGACTTCGAAGGCATCGTGGACCTCGACCTGCGCTTTCACCTGGGCATCTGCCAGTTCGCACAGAGCAGGCGCCTCCTCGAAGCCTGGACCAGCATGGAAACGGTGCTGCGCGGCTTCCTACTCCTCAAGTACGACCTGTACGACGACTCGGCGCTCATCGCGGGCAGCCACCGTCCCATCCTCGGCGCGCTGCGGCGGCACGACGGCGACCGCGCCGCTGAAGAACTCCGCCGTCACATCGCGGAGACGGCGGAGCGCATCTTGGGTAGCCTGGCCGACGAGACCCCTCGCTAGGCCCATCTGACCATACAGCACTGGCTCTGGGGCGCAGGCCCTGACATGACAAGGAGGAGAACCCCATGTCTGAGAAACGACCCCGTGTGTCGCGGCGTGACTTCCTCAAGGCGGCCGGCGCCACCCTGGCCATGACGGCCCTGGCGAGTTGCGCGCCCGCCGCGCCCACGGCCTCCCAGCCCGCC